>NZ_CP045334.1:0-120832 GCF_009363335.1 Labrenzia sp. THAF191a | reverse complement strand
ACTTGACGGTCACGACCACTCATCAGCCAGCGATCACCAGATGCAGACCACATCAGTGCAGCTCAGAACTAATCATTCCGGCCAAACCGCTGGCCACGACCACAACAGGACCACCTCAGTACCTGGCGGTCCCGATGCACCGTCCTTGAAAATCAGTGTCTCGCAGGATCCGGTTAGCGGCTACAATCTCCATATCATGACAGAAAATTTCACCTTTGCGCCCGAGCGGGCTGGCTTGGATCATGTGTTGGGCGAGGGCCATGCTCACGTATATGTAAATGGCGTGAAAGTCGCGCGGCACTACAGTGCATGGCTCCACCTGCCGACTCTTCCAAAAGGTGATGCGACGGTTGAGGTTACGCTCAATTCCAACGATCACCGAATGCTTGCTGTCGAGACGGAACCGCTCAAGGCTGCGGTAACTGTGAACGTGAAATAGGCTTATAGCGCCGGAATGCGCGCTCTGAGGCAGAACCGGAGACGTCCACATGGTCGGGCGTCTTCGATCCAGCCTTTGTCCGCTGCCAGAAAGTTTCCGGCCGTCGAGACGATATCGGCAATGTCGTCCGGAAAGATAACACCGGAAAAAAGGTATGCCGCTCTACCAACTCCCTGAAACGCAACCGTAATTGGCTGCTCGCAGGCCCCCATGCATTCAATCTGTGTAACTTCCATTGCCATTCCTGCCTCGTTCAATGATCGACGCAATGCATCCAGATCTGGCGGAGGGTCGCTTTTGCATGTACTGCAAACGATAATACGGTTCATTCGGTCACCTTTGCCGGCAGTGGTGGCACAGCACTGCGAAAGCGTACAAAGCAACACATTTTTTGTCATTCGGATTAAGTCGTATTGTGTTCGACAAATTTATTCTTCCAATTGAGAAATCACTTGAATCTATAGTGGCTAGAGGGTGTATACGCCTGACGAATTAAGAAATCCGACTCAGGCACATCTTTTGGCCAAATCGCAATCTCGTAAATACCCGGCTACAGGTAACGGCTATAAGTTTGCCCATTCTGCTGACCTCGACGGGCCTGCGCGCGCGCTCTGGCTATTGTTCCATGATCCGGCCTATGTATCCAAAAGTTGCCTGCCGGAAGCAACTGCTCTGAAAGTAGCAGTTAGGGATGACTGTCAAGTTCCTACAGACGATCTAGCGACTAAGCGTCATCACTGGCCTCATTTTGCTCTGGAACAGCACGACCAAAAGATCTTCAGAACCATAATCTCAATGCTAGCAAGGCTGGCAATAGTACTTGAGCCAAATCTGCCGGCCTCATCTCTGAAGGTTTCCCGCAAATGAACAACAAATCAATTGTTCTCTCAGTGGCTGTATTTGGGCTGATACTGCTCAGCGTTGCGGCCTGGTTTTTCGTTCGTCCGATGTTTATGAGAGCAGCGATTCCAACCGAACAGACACTGGCGGTGTTGAGGCCTCATTCGCCCATTATTGGGCCTGAGGACGCACCTGTTACTATCGTCGAGTTTTTTGATCCTACTTGCGAAGCCTGTCGCAAGATTTATCCGGTTGTTAGGGATATCATGGCTGAGTATGGCGATACAGTGCGCCTGGCGATTCGCTACGTGGCCTTTGAAGGCAAGGGATCAGTGGAAGCGATCCGAGTACTGGAAGTTGCGCGGAAACAAGGGGTGTTTCAACCCGTGTTAGAGGCACTTTTGCGCGACCAGAAAAGATGGGCCAAAGACGGAGCGCCAGAACAAGAACTCATCATTCAGATATCAACGGAGGCCGGCCTCGATCCAGAAGCTGCGCGAACTCAGATGCTGGAACCCATTATAGCTGCAACGATTAACCAGGACCGCGCCGATGCTGAAGTCTTAGGCGTAACCCAGACGCCCACGTTTTTCGTTAACGGCCGGTCCGTCAATTCGTTTGGCGAGGCGGAACTGAGGGCTTTGGTGAACGAAGAGGTGGCCGCTTCGCGGAAGTAACCAACAGCAAACAGGGAACAGGATCTGTTTGAGGGGCGATGGCAATCTAATGGCATCGCGCTGCACAAACGAATTTGATCCGCAGATTAGTTGCCTAACATCGGACAGATTGCAATGCACTTTGGCGCTACCCCAAACGCCCAGTCCTCAAAAATCGAACTCGGTCAAGAACCGCCGCTGCTTGGTTACGAAGGGTTGTATGGCATGCCGGACCGGCGAGGGGTTTCACTGCGCTGGTTCGCTGGTTCAGCACTCACTGGTGTCACATCCCTGTTCTTGATGGGCGGCGCGCTATTCGCTGCCTTTGACGGCCAATACGAAGTTGAAAGGGCGAAATCCTCGAGTGCTTTATTGAATGAGTTGTCGATCTCGAACAACGGTTACAGCAAAGAAGACAGGGTTCTGCGATCGGCGACTGAATATTCCAGCAAGCAATTAATAGATGTGAATATTGTCTCCCGTGAGGGCGACAGAGATAACATTCGCGCTCAACCACATATTTTCATCAGCGCTACGCTTGCTACCAAGAAAGACCCGTCGCTTGCATCTCAAATTCCGGCCTTCAGTACGCTGAACATATTTTCTAGGAGTGCGGAGAAAGAAGCGACAGGGGCAACCGAGGGAGTTGCAACTTCTCTTCTTGCCGACTCGCTGTACGGTGCGAAATTGGCCAATGATGTCAGTATAAGCCTTACACCATTTCCATCATCGAACACGGATTTCGATTTGGACAAGACGTTGTCAGAATCGGAAATTGAATTGAAAGTTCGCAAATTTATCCGGACCCGTTCGGTGGATGCAACTAACATGGGTTATGAAGCAGTGATTGATCCTGGGCGTTTCGACTTCAATTTGGCGCTTCAGCCAGATTTGGAGCGCTATGCGGTTCGGATAACGCCGGAAAACGTTTCTTTCGTGTCAAAACGCGATGACGATATTCGGTTAGCCGGAATGGATGAAAGCATTGTGCCAGTGGCTCAGGGGCAAAACCTTACGGGGACCCTCCTAAATCAGCAGGTTCCAGAAGTAGAAGCTGCATCGATCACACTTGCGTTTCAGCGATTGTATGGAATCTCCAAACTTGAAGACGGACAACGACTCCGAATAGCGTACGCGCCCTCACAGGACGATCCGGAGCGAAAGCTGCCCGTGCGTATCAGTCTGTATAGCGATACGAAACACGAAGCGACCGTTGCCCAATCAGACGGCGGCGATTACATCAAAGCCCGGCCGCCTAGCACCTTTCCAGCAGCAGCCTTTGCTGACGCGGATCGTGTCTCCCATAGCGGGCCAACGCCAGCGCTATACGATAGTCTTTATCAAACTGCACTTGAGCAAGACATACCAAAAAACATTGTAAATGAACTTGTTCGCATGTTTTCCTTTAGCATCGATTTCAATGCCTCGACTAGGCCTGGTGCTACCATAGAGCTTCTATATTCCAGAGATGACCGTAACTTCGGATCTGAGATCCACTTTGCTGCGCTGAGCAATGGCAAGACAACGCTGGAATTTTACCGTTTCCGGACGCCTGACGATGGAGCTACTGACTTTTACGATGCGTTCGGCCAAAGCGCAGAGAAGTTCCTGATCAGGAAACCGATTGATGGTGGCAGGTTCCGATCCGGCTTCGGCATGCGTCGGCATCCCGTCTACAAATATTCAAGAATGCATAAGGGAGTGGACTGGTCTGCTCCGCGCGGGACACCGATCATGGCAGCTGGAGATGGTACCGTGATAAAGGCAGGTTGGAGTTCCGGCTATGGGAAGCGAATTGAACTTCAACACACCAATGGATACACGACCACCTACAATCATCAGACCGGATTTGCCAAAGGCATAAAGGAAGGTGTTCGCGTCAAACAGGGACAGATCATCGGCTATGTTGGCTCGACTGGACTTTCAACAGGACCTCACCTTCACTTCGAGATGCTAGCTAATGGCCAACCTTTGGATCCAATGCGAGCCAGGCTTCCAGAAGGACGCGTGCTCGATAGAGAAATGCGTGAAAGATTTGAGTCCGAACGAAGTGCGCTCGACAACTTATTACGTGACGCCCGTAGGCCCCGAATTTTGCAACATGACTACAATGAGGAAGCGTTCAATCAAGCAATCTGATGTTGAACTAAAAAGAGGTGTTTCTTAGAGGTTGTTCGATCCTTTTCATTACACTAAGGCCACCGCAAGTGTGCGTTACCATTTGGAACCGTGCCGCCGGTAAAGCCAGCCGGGTCTGCAACACGTATACTGAGTGCTTGTTAGCCAGATCCAAAATATCCTTCTGCCGCGTCGTTTGCCGCAGTGCATAATATCGGAAGTCTTTGGCTGCAAATCTCCTCCGGCATGAAATCAGCGCCCATAGGATCAAACTCGGGGAAACGAAAGGCCGTTCCATAAAACTGTGCTTACCGTCGCCTTAGTCTTTGAAAACTCAGTTGCAGAAATCTTCCAAGAGCTGTCATCCATTCGTCCAACGAACGATCACTCACAATCGGCCGCGTTCTTTGAAAGAACAGATGAAAGACTGCGAGAATGAGTAGCAGCGTTACGCCCCAGGAAATTAATGTGTCAGAAAGGAAGTGACCGCCGAATGCGATTCTGTTGGATGACAGGATGAAGCAAAGCGGCAGCACCAATAGCAGCATCGCTTTGCGCCACGTAGCGGGAACTAGAAAGGCGACTGAAGTCAACCAAATGGCGGAAGACGCTTCTCCAGAGACGAAAGAACAGTTTCGGTCACAATAGTCAGTGACTTTCCAGACAGTTTGATAGGGTAGGTCTCCGCCGAACTCAGCCACATGTTGCGGTCTCGGGCGACCCCAATTGTCCTTCAAGATCAAATTTACGAGCACGCCGGGGCCAAGAACCAGAGTCGACAGCAGAAACAAGGGTTGGCGGAGTGGCATGAGCGGTGTAACCGTCCGGTGAACACCGCGGCGATGGCGGTTTGATCAATTGTCGGATTTCGAGCGGGTATTCTTTGTCAATCGCACTTTGGCGGCATTGCGGCGGTTTGCGATGCGCAAAAGCGCATATTTGATCGGAAGTTCGTCGATGGTGTCCGGGTCGTACTCGTCGGCCCATTCAGTTGCGTCGGCGTGATTGGGATGGCTCGGATCGGCCAGCGCGTCAAGCATGCCATAGAAGCCAGGAATTCCGCCGCAATCCTCTGGTGGTGCGTTTCTACCGCCGCCGACATAGCACGGATAGGGGGTCGCCGGATTGCCGCTCCGGACGTCGGTCACCGTGAGCCGATGCTCCCAGCTGTCACCGAAGTCATAGAGGTAATTGATCGTCGTCTTGCGAGGCTTCAGTATGTCGCGCAGACGCACCGTGGCCGCCTCCCTGCGTGGCTCCGTTCCCCAATTTTCGTCCATCGGCAGGCCGTATCTTTGCTTGTCGACGGTGAACTCCCAGAGATGGTGGTCGAACCAGCCCATCACGGCCTGGATAACGTCGTGCAGCACTTTCAGGGTGATTGAGGTCGGCACTTCGACCTCGCGCCAGATCAGGGGATCGGTGTCCTGCAATTCGATGCGGACCGTTGCGATCTCGTTTATGCTGTCGGATGCGGCGGTTTTTGGTGATTTGCTCATGCCGCCGATCTCGCAGATTTCGTCTGCCAGTTCCAGGGTAGCAGTTCCTCGACCTGGGATACGGGCGTTTCGGCGATGCGGCCGAGGACATCGGCAAGCCAGGCTTGCGGGTCGACATCGTTGAGCTTTGCCGTGTTGAGCAGCGTCGCCATGAAGGCGGCGCGGTCGGCACCGCGATCCGATCCCGCGAACAGCCATGACTTCCTTCCGAGGGCAAAGCCTCGCAAGGCCCGTTCGGCCGCATTGTTCGTCAGGCAGATCCGGCCGTCGTGAAGGAAGGTGGTGAAGCCGTCCCAACGCTTGAGTATGTAATCAATTGCCTCGGCAACCGAGGAGCTGCGCGACAGCTTGCTCCGCTCAGACCGCAGCCATTCCTCAAGACCTTCAGCAAGCGGAACGCTGTCCCCGCGCCGCCGCTCCAGGCGTTCGCCTGCGTTGAGCCCGTTGATCTCGCGCTCGATGTCGAACAGGGCATCGATGCGCTTGACCGCCTCCAGCGCTATCGGTGAGATCGGTGCAGCGTTCTTCCTGCGCCTGGCGTTGGCGGCGATATCGGCAAGCACGAAGAACTTGCGGCGCGCATGTGACCAACACAGCGCCTGGGTCAGCGGACCAGGATCACGGTCCACCTTGAACAGCGGATTGTAGCCGCTGTAGGCGTCAGCTTGCAGAATACCGGTGAAGCTCTTCAGATGGCGCTCGGGATGTTCCTGGCGCCGGTTGCGAGAGGCATAATAAAGGGCTGCCGGCGGAGCCGTCCCTTTGGCATTCGGGCCGCCGAATGGGCGATCGTCGCGGACATAGGTCCAGATGCGGCCGGTATCGGCCTTGCCCTTGGCCAGGATCGGCACGGTGGTGTCGTCGCCGTGCAACCTCTCGGCACTCAGCACATGCGCTTCGATCAGCGAATGGATCGGCTTGAGTGCCCCCGCGCAGGCGCCGACCTGGTCGGCCAGCGTCGACAGGCTGAGATCGATGCCCTCGCGCCAATAACGCTCACTTTGCCGGTTCAGCGGCTGATGCTGTGCAAACTTCTCAAACAAGATCATCGCCAGGAGGTTCGGACCGGCAAAGCCGCGCGGCGTCACATGGAACGGAGCCGGTGGCTGGGTGATCTTCTCGCACTCCCGGCAGGTGAACTTCTCCCGCACGGTCTGGATCACCTTCCACTGGCGCGGGATCACTTCCAGCGTCTCGGTGACATCCTCACCGAGCTTCGCCAGCTTTGCGGACCCGCAGCACGGGCAACTCTCCGGTGCGGCGACAACAACACGCTCGCGCGGCAGATGCTCCGGAAACGGTTTCTTTGACGGACGTCGGCGTTCAAACGCTTTGATGGTCGATGTTCGCGCCGAGACCTCAGCCGCCAGCTCGTCCTGGGCTGCATCGGCCTCCAGCTCTTCGAGCTGTAATTCCAACTGTTCCAGAAGACGGGCCTTGCGCTCAGAACGGTGTCCGTGGATCTCCCGCTTGAGCTTCTCGATCTCCAGCTTCAGCCGGGCGATCAGGACTTCCGAGTGCGAGTTCACCGCCTGCGCACGGGTGGCGAGTGCCTCAGCTTCACGGCGAGCCGCACGCTCTGCGAGGATCATCGCGTGTGCACTGGCAAGGTCGTCGGGAAGGTCTTCGGCCGCATCGAGCATGGCTGGATGGAATCACATTCGTACCCACCACGCCAGCGCTTTCCACTATCCGGCCGAGCTCGGCCGCCAGGTTTTTTGCGGCATCCGCCAATCGATGCCTTCCAGCAGATATCCGAGTTGGGCCGGGGTGATGGACACCGTGCCGTCCGTCGCCGATGGCCAGATGAACCGGCCGCGTTCCAGCTTCTTCGTGAACAGGCAGGCCCCTTGTCCATCGTGCCAGATCACCTTGATCAAGCCGCCGCTCCGGCCGCGGAAGACAAACAGGTGGCCGCTCATAGGATCATGCCTCAGTGTCTCCTGAACCATCAGCGACAGGCCGGGAAAGCCTCTGCGCATATCCGTATGGCCTGTCGCGAGCCAGACCTTCACACCGCTCGGGACCGGGATCATCGCCGCTCCAGGAGATCGAGAATGCGTCCCAGAGCTTCCGTGTCGATATCACTGTCGACCCGGACCCGTTTACCCCGGCCCAGATCGATCGTTACAACGCTCGGCTTGCGACGCGCACGTTGCGGCGGTGTCGGTTCCGGCGACTGATCCGGAGCCAACAGAGACCGCGCATCGGAAATTGTCACCGGGATAAATTGCGGAGCAGGCGAAGGTGCGGGTGTTGCACGGTCCGTCGACGCCCGACCGTCGGAGATCGTGCAGAGTTGTTTGCGCCACCTAAATAACTGGCTCACGTGGCAACCCGCCGCCCGGGCAATCTCCGACACGCTTGCTCCAGGTTCAAGGCACGCCGCGACAAGCCGCTCCTTATCTTCCTGCGACCACCGCCGGCGGCGCTCCACCGACGTGATCACCTCAATATGCTGATTGGTCATATGACTACTCCTCTTATGTTCGTTTACAAGAGGTGGAGACACAACTTCCCCGCCGCCTTGAGGCGGATGCGGCTAATCAACACCGTTGAACAAAGCAGGAGGCAAGGCATTTCGACGACGGTTGGCATACTCTTATTCGCGGGTTGATTACCGCATTTCCGTTTGTTCGTCTGGGGCTGCCTCGGTCTAGTGTCGGGCGTAGAATAAATCTGCCACATAGGAGTATCGAGGGTTCCCCACCGCGGCCCTGCCTCCAACTTTGATCAACAGATAATGTTTTCCAAGAGGACCTGATCGGACGTGCAGCAGGCCTGTTTCAAGGTTTACTGAGGGGCTCTACTTCTTGCCCGATCGCCCATATGAAGGCGGCCATTTCTCGCGCGATGGCTGTCACGGCGACTGTCTTGGCCTTGCCGGCACTTATCAGTCTTCGATATCGAGTGCACAGCCTCACTTGCCCTTTCCAAGCAATCACGCAGACCGACTTCGGCAGGCCTGCCAGTCTCGCGCTGATTGTGGGGCTGATCCGTGCTGGATAACGGTATGTCCAGGCCCCCTCAATCAGCGCTCGGCGCGCCCGAGCATTGCCTGCTTTAGTGATCCCTCCGCGTCTGACGCGATCGCCCGTTGAACTTTCTGTAGGGACGAGTCCGAGATAAGCCATCAACTGCCGTGGGCTGTCGAACCGACGGACATCTCCAATTTCGACCACCAACGTAACGGCTGTCATGAACGCCACCCCGCGCATCGCCTGGTACGCGGCGACCACTGGGGCCATTGACCACGAGGAAGAAGTTTCTCCAATCAGTTTGTTCAGTCGATCAAGACGAACTCCGGCGTCCTCAACGGTCTGACAATATTCGGCGAGCAATATTTGATGCGCGGGATGATCGAACGCTTGAGATGCCAGCCACCGTCCATGCGCGCGGGTCCAGGCTTTCCGTCCTGCATAGTATCGGCCATGGCGGAGTAAGAACGAATTGAGTTGTTGTCGCGCCTGTTTTTGTGCCTCGAAAGCCGCGTCGCGGGCACGGACGAGGTCGCGAACTGCTTCATGCGCTTCATCCGGCACCCAGACAGGTGTCAACTCGCCAGCTCGATGGAGCCTCGCAAGACTGATAGCATCGCGACGATTGGTTTTTACGCGATCACCGGCACGCTTTGGTACCAATGACGGCGCGACAACACTGCATTCGTGACCCAATTCAACGATTTGCCTATAGAGCCCATACCCGGTAGGGCCGGCTTCATAGCAGAAGTGGAGCTTTGCCCCACGCTTAGCCAATTTCTTGACCATTGCTGCTACCGAAGATGGTTCCGAGGATATGTCGCCCAGAAACCGTACCTCGCCATTGCGCTCGCCGTCGGCAATCGCCACCGAAATCTTCAACTTTGATGTGTCTAGGCCGATGAAAGCTGCGTGCTCGTTTGTCATGTCTTCCCTCGCTGGTCGGTAGGTCGCCCTGGCCAATTCCAGAGCCCACACAATCTACAGCGTGGGTAAGCGGCCCTCGCCAACGAACATACGGTCTAGTGCTATCACTAGGACTGGCAGTCTTCAGCCTACGCCAGCAAGACGGCCTTCACCGGAGGGGTACTGAGCGGTGGACGATCGGGGATAAGCAACTTCAGAACGAACACAGCAACACAAGTAGTCGCAACCACCTGAACGAGAAATATGCCGAGATACCTTACGTCTCTGAGAAACGCCATGTTCTTCGCCCAGAAACCGAAAACTTCTGAATAAAACAATCCGGTCGACCAAATATCGGCACCGGGAAAGATAAAGAAAAACAGCGACACGGCACAGACATACAACCCGACCGAAATCATCGGATGTGAAACACAGGAGTCGGTCAGCTTTTTTAGAATCGGCTTCCGGCCGTTTTCATTAGGAACTTTGTTCTTCATCGCCGCCATTTTGAACGAATTTCGAGGACTGATCCTGAGCATCTAGAAGGTGTCCGAGGTGTTTCACAGGTGTCAAAATGCCGCCAGCTCGAACAAACCGGAGACGTGTTCAAGCCAACGTTCTGGGTTAACCGTCAACCTGTTGTTGGATGCCTAAATCCGGTTCATTCGAAGGTCGATTGCTCGCGCTGGCCTTCTTCCTTGGAGCTGATCTTGCTTCGCCAGCTGTACAACTTGCGATTAGAGTTTCTGGCCGATCAAGGATAAGTCGCTGCACGACCCACAGCGGGGTTTCATTTAGTTTTGCGGCTTCGCGTTGAGTGCACAGGTTGGTCCCATTCCACTCAATATGCTCTTTGCTGGGTTTAGAAGATTGATTTGACGAAAAGTTGCCGCCAACTCGAGCGGTGCTCAGTCGGCGCCGGACGCGTTTCTTTTCACGAAATCCTGAAACACTTTCAGCGTCTCTTCGCTGACATGATGCTCGATACCTTCCGCGTCTTGCTCGGCCACTTCCGCGGAAATTCCTAGTGTAATCAGGAAATCGACGACAATCCTGTGCCGCTTGCGGCAGGCTTCCGCCAGTTGGCGGCCCGCCTCGGTCAAGCGGATATCGCGGTAGCGCTCCTGAAGGATAAGTCCTTCTCGCTTCAGCCTAGCAAGATTTTTCGATACCGTCGGCTGCGCAACACCGAGCCGCTCGGCAATTTCGACCGGACGCGCAGACCCGTTCAGGTGAATCAGTTCCGCGATGAGTTCCACATAGTCCTCGACCATTTCACTCTGGTGCGCGGTGCGCACAGCCTCGAACCCGCTGGCCTGTTCATCGACACTTCTATCGGACACCTTGGGTGAAGGACCGGTCATGAATGGAACACATCCTCTTTGTTTTCATTGTGATTGTGTATGCCGCGAAATTTGCCACTTGACAATGTGTTAGATTACCCTAAGAAAATTTGCCAGAGCTAAACTTAATAGGCGTAGCTATGAAAACTCTCCTTGCCAGCGCGGTGATCTGCCTTGTTCCGGTCATCGCGCAAGCCACCGCAATCAAAGAAGCCCTCTGGGCTCCACGTGCAGCCGCCTATCGGCACACCTTGTTTCTGGGAAACCTTTCCCCAGTCCCCTGGGAGAAAATCGAAGCCAGCTGGAACCGTGCCGTTCCAGGCAGCTCACTTCCGGATGCCGCGGTTTCCCGGGCAAGTGACGAGGAAGCCGCTGCTCTTAACAGTGCTCTTCAGGTGCAGGACAGGCAGGCGCTGTTTGAAGCGGCAACGGTCATCGTTGCTCAGGGGATACTGCGTCACCTGGAAAATGCGGATGCCGGGCTCGGAACTCCGGAAGCAGCCACTGAGTTGGCCAAGGCCGAAACGCTTTACCGCGCCTTTGAAGATGCTATTCGCACCGTCGATGAGCCTGCCGCTCGCCAGCTTGGCAGGGCATGGCTCATCCTGAACTCGTCCCTAGGCAGTGGCGGCGTTCTGGGCCAAGGCGGACAGGAAAGCAACAAGTCAGAATTCGCAAACGCCCGCAAAGATGTTTCCGATTACATTCGTACCAACTACTTGCCGGCAGAATTTGCAACTCGTGACAAGCTGGCTCCTGTTCCGGAAACGGTTTTCCTTTCTGGACCGGAAGTGAAACTGCCCGCAACATTGCCTCCGGGATCAAACATCGCCGATCAAAGCGAGCTGCCGCGCCTTATTCTTCAATTCGAGGAAGCCGGTGAAGACGAAGCCAACCTGCCGCTTGTCGCTTATGGCGACATGCTGTTTGACAGTCCTGAGATCTTCGGCGGTCCGGCGCAGGAACTTGGGATTGCCTGTTCCACCTGCCATAACAGATCTGACATCAACAGGGAGTTCTTCATTCCGGGCCTCAGCTATCGCCCCGGGGGGATGGATGTCGACGGTGCTTTCTTCAATCCGATGTTCAATGACCGGAAGGACGATCACCTCGATACGCCGTCGATGCGCGGTATACGGTTCACCGCGCCTTATGGCCGTGACGGACGCGAACCCAGTCTGCGCCGCTTCATCCGCAACGTGATCGTTACCGAATTTGCCGGCAAGGAGCCGACCCCGTTCCAGCTTGATGCGCTAGTCGCCTATGTCCGTGAGTTCGACTGGCTGCCGAACCCGAAAATCGACCGGGCAGGCCGGCTGACCGACAAGGCCTCCGACGCGGCAAAGCAGGGTGAAGCCATCTTCAATACTGATTTTCCAGGACTGAACGGCAAGTCCTGCGCGTCCTGCCACACGCCGGATCAGAACTTCACGGATGGACTGACACACGATATCGGGAGCTCAGAGCGGCCTTTCCCCGGAGGCACGGCCACAGCCTTCGAAACGCCAACGCTGCGCAACATTAACTTCACCGCCCCCTATATGCATGACGGTTCGCTGCCGACGCTGGCCAGCGTTGTGGATTGGTTCAACGACACCAGGAATCTTGGGTTGGACGAAGAGCAACGAGCAGACCTGACGGCGTATCTGGAAGCCATCGGCGATGGCGAAGAGCCCTATCAGCGCTTTGAAGGCCGTGACAGTGTCTTCCGCCTGTCCTGGGAAGAGCTGACCACCTTCGCGTCGACCCTGGACACACTTCTGCCCGCCCGTGATGCCCAGAATATCGCGTTGCTCATCGACACGGTTGCGCCGGATCTTGCAGCCGACGCCAGCGTGATGACCAATCAGGCGGCAAAACCCGAAATCTATGAACTCAGCGCTATCCTGAGGGCCGTGGGCGATGCCAGCGCTGAAGGAGACTGGGGCGAGGCGGAACAGCAATGGCAAAAGTTCAATACCATGCAGGCCGCAATTGACGAGAGGATGTTTTGATGCTGAACCGCCGCACGTTCCTGGCCGCTGCCTCCGCCAGCTTCGTCCTGCCGGCTCTCGCTGCCGAGGAGGGCCTGACCTTGGCCTTCATTCCGCAGGAGAACCCGGAAAAGCTTCTGGGAGATATCAAAGTCATCACCGGCTGGCTGTCGGAGCACATGGGTGTCCCCGTCATCGGTTTCGTCACTTTTGACCATGCAGCCGCAGTCGAAGCGCTTCGAAACGGCGATGCCGACATTTCCTTCATGGGCGCCCTACCATTTGTTCTCGCGGAAGATCAGCTCGGAGCCGTACCGCTTTTGTCGGAAGTCTATCGGGGTCAGCCCAGCTACTCCGGACGGGTCTTCGTCCGCAAGGACAGCGGCATTGAAACCCTTGCCGATCTCAAGGGGCGTGACATTGCCTTCGCAGACCCTGTATCGGAATCCGGTTATATTTATCCACTGGATCTGTTTGTCCGCGAAGGCCTGATCTCCGGAACTGATGACGCCGACAGCTTTTTCGGCCGGAAATTCTTCGCAGGCGGATACCAGCAGGCGATGCAGGCCATGGCTAACGGACTGGTCGATGCCGCCGGAGCGAGCCAATATGCGGATCTCTTTTTAACGCCGGACCAGCAGGCAGAAGTCAGGGTTCTGGCGGAATCGGAACAGATCCCGAGTCATGCGGTCATTGCACGCCCCGGTCTCGATGCCGGATTGCAGACAAGGTTCGTTAACGTGATGCTTAGCCTGAACGATCCGGAAAACCGCTATCTGCTGGCCTATCTCTACGGCCCGGACGGCTATGTTACCGCTGACCCGGAGGTCTATGAAGGCGTTCGCGAAACCGCGCGGCGCTATGGTTTCCTGAAATGAGTGTTGCCGCCGCCCTTTGCGATGTTACGCATCAGTTCGATGAGCATCCAGCCCTGTCGAATATCTCCCTGACCCTGAAGGAAGGAGAGACCGTTGCGTTTCTGGGGCCGTCAGGGGCGGGAAAGTCAACCCTGCTGGCACTTCTCGACGGGCGGTTGCGGAACTGGCGCGGTACGGCAGAAGTTCTGGAGACACCTTACTCGGCGACAGCACGTCCCCCGAGAGATGCAAGATCGGAGGTAGGCTTCATTTTCCAGGAATTCGCGCTGGTTGACCGGTTGAGCGTTTACCAGAACGTGATGAACGGAAGGCTTGGCCGGATGCGGACCTGGCAATCGCTCTGGAGCCGCTTCGGTGAACGCGATCACCTTGTCGTCTCCGGTGTTCTGGAGGATACCGGATTGACCGATCTGGCCGCGCGCCGCGCGGACAAACTCTCCGGCGGACAACGGCAACGCACCGCCATCGCCCGGTGTCTGGCCCAGGAACCGAAACTGATCCTGGCAGACGAACCGGTCAGCAATCTCGACCCGGCCAATGCCGAGAAAATTCTCGGCCTGATTACAGGTGCTGCCCGCAAACGCGGCATCACCGTCGTCTTCAGCTCGCATCAGCCGGAGCTGTCACAGCGTTTCGCCGATCGCATCATCGGCCTGCGCGACGGCAAACTGCTCTTCGACCGGCCTTCGGGGCAGGTAAGCGCTGCCGATATTTCGGAGCTTTATCATGGCGCGTCTCCGAGCGCCGAACTGCGTGTGGTGAGTTGATGTCGCGCACCGTGACCTGGCTTGTGCTGGCCGCTGCCATCTTGTGGTCACTGGGAAGCGCAGATATGGGATTGGAAAAGCTCCCCGGCGCAAAGGCGCGCCTGGGCGAATTTTTCGGCCGGATGCTGCCGCCAGACATGTCCATTTGGCCGGAAGTTTTGCAAGGTCTGGCGGAGACCCTGCGCATTGCCATTCTGGGAACTTTCTTCGCCGTCCTGTTTTCCGTCGTTCTTGGCATTTTGGCAGCGGAAACACTGGTTCCGCCGGCAATCTGGCGGCCCGTCCGATCGCTGCTTGCGATCGTGCGGGCAATTCCGCTGATCCTGGTTGCCATGCTGATGGTCGGTGCAGTCGGCCTTGGACCGTTGCCCGGTATCCTGGCAGTGACATTTCACGCGACGGGTATGCTGGCGAAATTCTACGCCGAGGCGATCGATACCGTCTCGCCTGAGCCCGTGAAGGCACTGGAAAGCGCGGGCGCCAACAGATTGCAGCAATTGCGCTGGGGGATCTGGCCGCAAATGGCGCCGGTGGTCCTGCGCGATACCGTCTTCCGGTTCGAACTGAATTTGCGCGAGAGCCTGATTCTCGGCATCGTCGGCGCGGGCGGCATCGGCCTTTATGTTCAGACCTACGTCCGCTCGTTTCAGTACGACAAGGCCGCGACAGTGACGCTGGCGATCATTGTTCTCGTGCTGCTATCAGAAGCCGTGAACACCGCTTTGCAGAAACGCTTCTCCTGATTAGATGTGCAGCTTTTCGAACTTATCATGATGTCCAAAGAAGCTGCGGCCTTAAGAACGCAATTAATTCCGAAGCCTAATCAGCGGGCTCATTCCTCACTGTTCTGCGCATCAACTAAGACCGCAGTCCCAAAGGAAGGCTCCTGGACGTCTAGAGTAAACCGTTACTTCCTTGGTACGCTGGCAACAGTGGTCACGCGGGCGTCGTCAATCCCGGTCCAAAGCGCGGCGGAATACGGAGATTGACGTTTAATGTATCGGTACGGCGTCGAATACCAAGGCAGAACTGTTTCAGCTTGGTTGTCCAATATCATGTCTCCGTAGTCTGTGCGGACTGTCAGCACAGCATGACCACCATTCTGGAGGTCCTTTGCGACGGTGATTAGCAGAGTGCTGCGCGGCCATCCCGCATTTAGAAGCTCTCGTTGCTTTTCAAGGACATATTCCTCACAATCTCCATATCCGCCGTCTGGGTAGGTCCAATACTCTGGTTTGCCATAGAGATCGTCATCGGTCATTGGCCGAACACGACGATTTACATCCGTGTTAATCGCGAGCAATTCCTGCCATCTTTCTTCCGTCAATTTTACGACGACCGGCTCATAGCGTTCATTTGAACAAGCACCAATGTTGTCTTGGCAAAACTGTACGTATCCGATGGGTGCTTTTACGTCTTGGTTCATGTCCATAAAGCGCCCGGTATCGGCTGACGCAGACGCGGAAGAAGTTACCAACAATGCCAGAAAAGTTGTTGGCAGAAGTATATTTTGTAGTCTTTTCATCCCAAAGCCCTCCCTTAAGGCTGGCCTCACGATGTCATCTTGAATTTTATTTGAATAAAAGCTTCGCGGTAAGTATTAAATCAAATAAAAAGAAATATATACAAATATTTGAATTGCTTTTTACTATAAATCTAATTAGACTTGTCTAAAATTTTATCTTTTTCCTGCAACCGACTGATATGCTTACATTTCTTCCGTTGATGGTCCTTGAATTAAATAAAGGAGGATTTGGCGTGCCCCCTGACAATCGAGAGTTTAAAAAGAAATCCAGAAGGCAATTCAGGTGAATATTTCGGAAAGTTTTTTGGAGGCAGAGCAACCCATTGATTGGATCGCCGCGACCAACCGAGGTTCCACAGCATACGTCCAACAACTACAGGCGGCCTGATCCCGCTCGTGACAATTCAACCTTTTTGAGAATGGCCTTACGGCCGAAAAAGACGGCCCTCGCAGAAAGCCTCTCACTGCTACCTTGGAAAAACAATCCAACACAGTTCCAACGTCGTAGGTACAGTACCGATATGTTGGCTGGGTATTGTCGATGGACGCGCTTGAAGAATGGATCAGATTAAATTCGTACTTGGTATACGGGATACTTTTTTTCTATTGTGCGATGAAAAGTGGGGCTCTGCCGCTGTTTGCTGCTATCTTTGCCAGCACTGGTGATCTTTCGATATTTGCAGTATCTGCGGCATCCTTTCTTGGCGGATACTTAGGAGATGAAGCACGGTTTTATCTTGCGCGGCGATATGGTGACTATTTGACAAGCCGGCTGCCAAGATTAGGTGTGATTGTCAAACGAGCTGAAGGCTTGCTTGCGAGGCACGGAGCCAAATACATTTTTTTGTACCGATATCCAAAAGGTATGCGAACGATCGGCGCATTTCCGGTCGGGTTAAGCAATATGTCCTGGTTGCGTTTCACTGTTTTCAACGCAGGATCTGCTGCCTTGTGGACCATGTTGCTAGTTGCGTTTGGATATGTGTTTGGTGTTGCGATAGTAGAGACTGTAGAACGTAACTGGGGCTGGCTTAGCGTTGTCGCGCTAGGGGTATTCGCAAGTTTGGTGTGGCTTGTCTATCGCAATAATTTGACGAGTGCGCAAAAGGGATTACGAACCCCCTAGTGTCAAAAACAAATAATAACCACTTTTCCCGATAATTAAATGTGCAGCTACTGTGCTTGTATATGTAACAGCTCTGTTCTTTCTGAGTTGCGAGAGAGCCAAAAGCTCTCGACGAATTCGTACAGCGCGGAAATCGAATAATGAACACAGCTCTCCCGAGATGTGAGTCTCCTAACGAAGTGTCAGGTAGTTATGCATTTGGAGATGTTTAAACAGGCACAAATCGCCCGTAGGGTGCTGAGTGTGAGCATGACAATTTTCACGCTTCTGCTCGCGGGATGTGTAGGTTCGTCACTCGAAATGGAATCACGCGGAGAAATTGCAATTCCATACAAGGTCACGGCGTTGATGCGCAACAAAGGGGTCAAGGGATCGGATCCCGTTTTTATCCGAATTTTTAAACAGGAAAGTGAGCTTGAGGTTTGGAAAAAAAGACGCGCCGGCGATTATGTCCTCCTAAAAACATACGAGATGTGTCGTTGGTCCGGCGATCTGGGTCCCAAACGAGCAGAAGGTGATCGCCAGGCACCTGAAGGCATATATGAAGTCACGCTCGGGAGGCTAAACCCCAACTCCAAGTATTTCCTTTCATTTGATTTGGGGTATCCGAACAAACTCGAGCGCGCGAAGGGTTACTCTGGAACTGCGCTCATGGTCCACGGAGCCTGCTCGTCTTCCGGGTGCTTCGCAATCACAGACGAGCAAATCACCGAAGTGTATGCTCTAGTTCGGGACGCATTGCGCGCCGGGCAACCTTCCGTGCAGGTGCAATCACTCCCTTTTCGCATGACACCTGAAAATCTTGCGAGGCACTACGACAATCCAAACCTCAGTTTCTGGCTGGACCTCAAAGAAGCTTCCACCACGTTCGAAGTCCTGCGGCGTCCGCCAGAATTCCGATTTTGCGAAGGAAGATATCGTTTTGGAGCAGCGAAGGACCCAGGAGCTGACTACGGCCCACTTGGACAGTGCCCGCAGTTGGAACAACCACCGCAAAGAGTTTCAGAAAAGATTGCTGCTGACCTAAGCTCAGTTGAACAACTTCGGGAAGGGGGCGGCAATATCGTAAGTTCTTACGCCGACGGTGGAATGCACTCTAGGTTTCGAAATGTTCTTTTGGAAAGGGGAGCTGAATTCCTCGCGAGGAAAACATCGAGTAGCGCCGTACCGGTTAGCAGACCAAAAGCAGCGCTGTCCGACCCATACAAACCTTTGTTGTCTCAGCAATGAATTTTTTTGGTGTTGTGAAATTTAATTGGAGCCTCTGCCTTAGCGAAGCATTCGCGCGACGGGCAGAATGATAACGAGGAGCAATGGCTGGTGAACCAAGTATATCAATAAACTGTTGCGCCCCATCCAGGATAGGATCCTGGTCAGTTTGGTATTGTGCAGATCGGGAAATGAGCGTGAATCGCCGCTCTTTTTGTAAAAAATCTTGGCTAGAAAAACGCCGATCAAGGTCAATCCGGCCCATGGCAGAATTGGAACGAAATCGTTGCTGGGTGGGGGGGAACTAGACACGCCAATCCATGCGAGCCACCGGGTGTTGAACAGTTCCAATTTTAAGAACTGCGGCAGGATGAGTAAGCCAGCTCCCGAGATTAGTGAGACCAGGGCGGGCAAATTTAGAAACAGAACACCCAAAAGAGAAGAAACCGCAATCGCGTGCAAGATGCCGAAAAAAATGTAGGTCTGCGGAAATGCGATCCACGTGACGAATGAAATCGAAATCGCAGCTGCACCGATCATCGCCACACGTGTTACAAATCTATTTAGTTTGAGTCCTTTACCGTGCGCAAGGACAAGGCTCACGCCAACCAGAAACATGAAAGTTCCGGCGAGCAGGCGGCCGAATGCAAGCCAAACAGGATGGAACGCGATTCCGTCGATTAAACCTGAAAACTCGAGATCCCAAACAAAGTGAAAAAGCACAACGCCAAAAATAGCAACACCGCGAACGGTATCGATCAGCAAAATTCGCTGATTTGATAGACTTTCGTGATCATTGCCTGAACTAATCATCTCGCGGGCAGTTAAACCTCTTTCGGCCACAGAAAACGTGATTGGTACATCATTGTTCTAACCGGGAAGACCTGCAAACCCAGTTTGGCGGACCGGCTCTAAATTCCAAGTGAACGAATGGTGCTGAAATATCCCGATCAATATTGGCTACGAATGCTTAACCATACTGGGTCGTCAAAGTGCACCAAGCACCTGACGGTGGCCAAAGATACAGTTTTGTCGCAAAGTTTTCTTCGGCGGTTTTGTTTGGTCTGAAATCCTGGAAGGCGTTCATTTAGTCTCGGTAATGTCGATTAGAGCTGTTTCACTTGTTGAAAACGCTGCGCATCCAGCCCCAACCCGCTTGAATTCAGGTTTCCCCTTTCCATGCCAGGAGCCGCATAGCATTTGCGGTGACGAGTACTGTTGCGCCTGTGTCGGCAAGGATTGCTGGCCAAAGACCGGTTACACCCAAAACGGTCGTCACCAAAAACAAAGTTTTCAGGCCCAGAGCCATCCCCACGTTCAGTTTAATGTTCCTCATCACCGCATGAGACAGGTTTATCATCTTGGCAACGTCCATCACCCGCCCATGCAATATGGCAGCGTCGGCAGTTTCAAGTGCCACATCCGTGCCCCCTCCCATGGCGATGCCGATATCCGCGGCGGCCAGAGCCGGCGCGTCGTTGATGCCGTCTCCCACCTTGGCAACTTTCAGGCCGTCCGCGCGTAGTTCATTCACGACCCGTTGCTTGTCTTGCGGTAGAAGGTCCGCACGCGGCTCGATGCCAAGCGTGTCTGCAATCGCCGTGGCAGTTCGGGTGTTATCGCCCGTCAGCATCAGCGTGCGGATTCCCTTCGTCTTTAAGGAAGCGAGACCGTCTATCGCATCTGTCCTTGGTTCGTCACGCATGGCGAAAAGAGCGGAAACCTTGTTGTCTACAAGCAGCACAGAAACAGTTTTGCCCTCGGCATTGAACGCATCTACAACCGCAATCTGATTTTCAGTCATGCTGACCCGGTCGCGAGCAGCGGTCGCGGATCCAAGAAAAACCGGCACACCGCCAACCCGCCCTTCGACGCCTTTCCCGGTGACCGCGCGTGCTTCGGATGCAGGCGGAATGGGTGCATTCTCCGAGGCAGCCTTTTGCAAAACTGCGAGAGCAAGTGGATGGTTCGATCCCTGCTCCAATGCTGCCGCAAGGCTCAGCAACCGCTGATCGCTGCTCCCAAATGACCTGATATCGGTAACCACCGGCCGTCCTTCTGTGAGAGTTCCGGTTTTGTCGAAAGCCACCGCCGTTATCGCTGAAAAACCCTCAAGCACGGCGCCCCCCTTCATTAGGAGGCCGCGCCGAGCCCCGCTCGCCAGACCGGCGGCAACTGCCGCCGGTGTGGAAATAACCAGGGCGCAAGGGCAGCCAATCAAGAGAATGGCAAGTCCCTTGTAGATCCATTCGCTCCAGTCAGCGCCAGCAAAGACTGGCGGCACCGTCGCAATAAGAGCTCCCAACACAAGAACCCCTGGCGTATAGTAGCGTGAGAACCGGTCAATGAACCGCTCGGTCGGTGCCTTACTAGATTGTGCCTCTTCGACCAGACGGACCACGCGGGCGATCGTATTATCGTCGGCGGCAGCAGTCACTCTGATGCGCAAAACTCCGTCTAGACTAATGGTTCCTGCATATACTGTGTCCCCCTGTGACTTACGTCTGGGGACACTCTCGCCGGTCACAGGTGCTTCGTTTATCTCGGACGAACCTTCAGTGATTTCCCCATCTGCGGCAATACGATCACCCGGCCTCACAACGATGACGTCGCCAACAGAAAGCCTATCTGCGGGCACTTCCGAGATGGTATTTCCTTGTTCCAGATAGGCAGTCTTTGGAATCAAATCGGCGAGGCCCGCAATACTGGCCCGCGCACGCTCAGCAGCAACACCCTCCAACATTTCACCAACCAGAAAGAGAAAGACTACAACAGCAGCTTCTTCGGTTGCCCCTATCAGCACCGCACCAACCGCCGCGACAGTCATCAGCGTTTCTATTGAAAACGGGCTGCCCAATGTGGCGGCCACAAACGCACGGCGCGCCACCGGAACGAGACCGACTAGCATAGCAATCAAGAACGCCCAATACGCCGCTTCCGGAATTAGTTGGCCAATCAAAAAAGCACTGATGAGTGCCATGCCGCACGAAATCGTCAACAGAGCCTTGCGTGTCCTCCACCATGGTTGATCCGCAACATGGCTCGCATGGTTTTGCGACATGGGTTCGGCCGGCGCGATGCCAAAACCGAGGTGCCTTACCCGCTGCATGACCTGGTTTTTGGAAACCGTACCGTCATGGCTGATCGACAAACTGGCTCCGGGCACGGATACTGCCACCTCCTCAATCCCCGGCAAGCGGCGTAAAGCGGTGTCGATCTTTGAAGCGCATGAGGCACAATCCATGCCTTCGACTCTGAAACGGACTATTAGTTTTGAACTGTCGGGGTGTATAGTCATTTGCGGCCTCTTGCACTTTCTCTCTGCAAGATAGCCTCTCTAGTAACTAGAGCTTCAAGTGACGCAGGCGATTTTTTTCAATTTCACAGCTTTGTCAAAGTGCTGGCGTTTCAAATTTCATTTTCCGTTTTCGCAGTTATGGATTTCTTGAGAATTTATCTGTACGTATTGCGAATGCGTAAGTGGGTCTTAACCATACTGATTGTGTTTTATACGGGGCTTCATTCCGCCGCCGCAATTGGTGCTGCCCAGACAGCCGGGGAGCCGGTGCTTCCAGACCAAAAAGCAGTTCAAAACGCCTCGATCGTGTCCGAAACACTCACGTCGCATAACCTCAGGTGCTGCAATCGAACGAGCAACCAAGCAAAGTCTCAAAAACTAGCCAAGTGTGGAGTCGATTGCGTGTCAATTGCGGGTTCGTTGGAACCGAGATTTTTGAAGGCGGAATTGGTTTTGGAAGATACTGTATTGCTTGGCCTTTTTTCCAAAGATCCAAAGCCAGAAGACAGGCCTCCAAGAATTTACTGACACGTGGCAGCTTTATCGCTGCAAAGCTTCCTGCGATCGTTAGTAATTTTTTGGAGAAAAGCGATGATTACTCGTCGTAATTTACTCATTGGCTCCGTCGGAGCAGTTGGAGCCTTTGTCATGCCTGCTTATGCACATGACAAGAAACAGTTCAAGATCGACCCCAAATTCGAACCGCAATCCGTACGATACTTTTCCTATCCTCCTGGGACGATAGTTGTCGATACGAAAAATCATTTCCTCTACCTCGTTCAGAGTTTCGGCAGGGCGCGCCGCTATGGAATTGGTGTCGGCAAAGCGGGATTGTCGCTGAAAGGGGAGGCGGTAATAAAACGCAAGGCGGAGTGGCCAAGCTGGCGTCCCACCGCAAACATGATACGTCGTAACCCCGGCAAATATCGGAAATACGCAAATGGTGTCCCTGGTGGACCGAATAACCCTCTTGGATCAAGAGCGCTTTACCTTTATCGAAACGGTCGGGACACCATGTACCGGATCCATGGAACCACCGAACCTTCCTCTATCGGTCGATCCGTCTCTAACGGCTGCGTTCGGATGATCAATGCTCATGTTGAAGATCTCTATGAACGCGTGCCTTTAGGCACAAGAGTGGTCGTTTTGTGAGTACCCAATAGCCGAAAACTCTGGTCAGGCACGTGGCTGCATCCGGCGCGTGCCTTTACAAATGAGGGCTGCATTAGCCCAAGAAGACAGAAACCCAAGTACGAGCTTTGGACGATCATTTGTCGAGCGTTTCATCTGACCGCTTTGATCGACTTTTACGTATGGAGAGAAAGGGGCTCCGTGGGAATCTCTGCAATATTACCCGCTAAGAGATTTTTGGTGTGACGGAAAACAGATGATTTCCGCGTAGCGGTTCGGCGGGTCGAAATCGACGGGGTGACTGGGCAATTATTTGCGCGACAAACCCTGTCGGAATGTGAGACTGTGCGGCAACACGGAATTTGAGGTTTGTCGTGCATGTTGATCGGTTACATGCGGGTATCGAGCGGTGATGAGCGGCAGTCGGTTGCCTTGCAGCGCGACGCCCTGCTCGCGGCCGGGGTCGATCAGCGTCACCTGCATCAGGATCGCGCTTCGGGCGCGCGCGACGATCGGCCGGGGCTGAAGGCTTGCCTTGCGGAATTGTGCGAGGGTGACGTGCTGGTCGTTTGGAAGCTCGACCGTCTGGGCCGATCACTCTCCCACCTGATCAGAATCGTTGAGGATCTGAAGATGCGCGGGGTCGCCTTCCGCTCTTTGACGGAAGCTATCGACACGACGAATTCGCACGGTGCGTTCCTGTTCAACCTGTTTGGCACGCTCGCCGAATACGAGAGAGTGCTGATCACGGAGCGGGTCAACGCTGGACTGGCGGCGGCACGCCGGCGCGGTCGCAAGGGCGGTAGGCCACCGACGATCGACACCGAAAAGGTTGAGCAGATTCTGGCGGCGCTGGAAGCCGGCGCCAGCAAGGCGTCGGTGTGTCGGACATTCAAGGTGCCGCGCTCGACTCTCATCGATACATTGCGGCGAACCGGATGGACCGGACCGGGCAAAGAAGATGAGCCTGCTCCCCCAGTTTGAGAGCGGGTGTGACCGATGGCCTTCCTCGACGCGCAGTCGCGCACCGTTCTGTTCGACCCACCCGATGTTTATGAAGAGGCCCTCGCGCGCTATGCGCTGTCCGCTGAGGACATCGCTTTCGCCAGGGCGCATCGCCGATCGCATAATCGTCTGGGTTTTGCCATCCAACTCGCCCTGGTGCGTGATCTCGGTCGTCCGCTCCGCGCTGGGGAAGTTCCGCCTCAGGCAGTCGTCTCCGTTGTCGCCGACCAGTTGGGCATCGACGCTGCGGTGTTCGCACTCTATGCCCAGCGGGAGGAAACCCGTCGAGAACATACGCGGGAGATTGTCGTCGCACTGGATCTCCGGCCCGTCCGGGCGAGCGATTATCGATCCCTGATCACCGCGGCGGCACGCGAGGCAGCCGCTACCGAACAAGGCGAGCCGATCACCAAGGCCGTGATCGAAGCCCTGAAGGAGAGGAAGCTGCTCGTTCCTGTGCCGGAACTGCTGATACGTCTGGCGATGGCGGGCCGGGCGGCAGCGCGACGACAGGCTTATCGCGGCTTGATCCGGGGCATGGAGCAACCGTCCATCGAGGCGCTTGATCAGCTTCTCATCGATCGGTCCGGCGATCGGAGCCATCTCGGCTGGATTGCGGAAGCGCCGGAGGGGACGAAACTGAAAAACCTCAAGGGCCTGATTGCCCGGCTTGAGGTTCTGCGTTCGGCGGCGATTTCCGATGAGCGACGTAAAACGATCCATGCCAACCGCTATGGCATCATCGCCCGGGACGCCCGCATTCTGCATGCCCGTGAGATACGACGCCTTACATCCGAGCGCCGCTACGCCACGCTGACGGCGTTCGTCATCGAGAGGCAGGCGGCAATCACCGACCTTGCGATCGACATGTTCTGCAAACTGATCGGCAGCACCCGGCGCAAGGCTGAACTGAGCCGCACAGAACGCCGGCTGAAAGAAGCCGAGATTCTTGATGGGGTGGCGCTCGATCATCTCAAGCTTGGCGAGGCGCTTCTGGCCGCCCGTGAGAACAACACCGATCTCGCATCCGCAATTGCAGTCTCACTCGGCTGGGACGGATTGACCGCCAGCGTGGCCGCAGCCAGGTCCGTCGTGCGCCCCGATCGCAGCGACGAATTCGATGAGCTCATAGAGCGGCACAAATCGCTGCGAAAGCTGGGCAGGCTCATGTTCGGCGCGTTCTCTTTCCGGTCGTTTCGTCCCGATGATCCGGTTTTGAAGGCAGTGGATCATCTGCGTGCGCTCTACAGTGGCAGGAAACTACCCGCGCAGGTGCCGTTCGCGTTCATGACGCGCAAGTGGCGGCGACGTGTGCGCTCGGACGGTGTCACCATCGACCTTCGGGCTTGGGAAGTGGCGGTACTCGTTCACCTTCGGGAGCGCCTGCGGGCCGGTGACATATGGGTTGATGGCAGCCGAGCATGGCGCAGTTTCGAGGATTATCTTCTGCCTCGACCGATCTTTGCCCTGATGCGCGCCGAAGGCCGGCTCGGGCTTGCCATCCCTGACAGCTTTGCCGAATGGCGAGCCGAACGCACCGCCACGCTCGACGCGAAACTCAAAGAGCTGGCAAGGGCGGCGGCCGCCAACGCCATTCCGGATGCGGCTATTTCCGACAAGGGTTTGTCGGTCTCCCCGATCCGCGAGGAGGAGCGTGACGGGATCGTCGCGCTCAGCCGGCGTCTTTACATCCTCGTTCCCCGGATCAGGATCACCAGCCTGCTTGCCGAGGTCCACAGCTGGACCAGGTTCCTTGACAGCTTCACACACTATCGCACCGGCGAGACGGCGAACGACGAGCCGGCGCTGATGGCCGCTATCCTTGCCGACGCCACCAACGCCGGTGCTGAACGCATGGCGGAAAGCTCACGCGGCGTCACGATCCACCAGATGATGCTGATGGTAGATAGGCATCTGCGCTCGGAAACCTATGCTACGGCGACCGCCGTGCTGGTCGATGCGCAGCAGGCTCATCCCTTCGCCGCGGTCTGGGGCGACGGTCATATCTCCTCCTCGGACGGGCAGTTCTTTCCGGCAGGCGGGCGCGGTGAAGCCAGCCTCGAATACAATGCAAAATACGGCAAAAGACCAGGTGCTTCGGTCTATGGCTTCCTGTCCAATCGTTTCGCCTCCTTCTTCTCCCGGATGATCCAGGCGTCCGAGAGCGAAGCGCCCTACGTGCTCGACGGCCTCCTTCACAACGAAAGCTCCGTCGAAATCCATGAGCATGCAACCGATACCGCCGGCGCGACCGAAACGACATTCGCTATGTTCCATGGCTTCGGCTATAGGCTCATTCCTCGTATCCGCAATCTCGGCAATCGCAGGCTCTTCGTCATCGATCCCGACGCGGCGTACGACCCGCTCGGGGCGCTGATCTCGGGAGCCGTCAACATGGATGTCATCGAGCAGCACTGGGATGAGGTCTTGCGGCTGAAGTCATCGATTGGCGCGGGCCTCGTGCCGCCGTCCGTCATCCTCAAGAAGCTTGCCGCATCGCCTCGGCAAAATCGGCTCAATCAGGCGCTACGCGAAATGGGCCGGATTGAACGCTCGATCTTCATCTGCGACTGGTTGCTCGACACCAAGCTCCGGCGCAGATCGCATGCCATCCTCAACAAGGGTGAAAGCCGTCACGCCCTTGCCCGGGCGGTCTTCCTCCACCAGCTTGGCGAGCTGCGCAACCGCGTGGCGGAAACCATGGCCTATCGGGCGTCAGGTCTCAACCTCGTCGTCAACGCCATTATCCTGTGGAACACCGTCTATCTCAGCCGCGCTGTCGATTATGTCCGCACCCAGGGCATCGATATTCCCGCCGAGCTGCTCTCCCAAGTCGCACCACTTCCCTGGGCTCATATCGCACTCACCGGCGACTATCTCTGGAACGAAATTGACCGACCCCTCGAACGCTTCAGGCCGATCCGCGCTAACCGTTTCAATCCAAACAACTTCGCTTTCCCTTAGCGGGTATTATTGCAGAAATGCCCACGGAGCCCCTTCGCGCGGAGCAGCGGGGGAGAGGGTGGCAAGGGGATAAAAACGGAGGGGGTTCGCCCGCCCGAGGCAAAGCCGAAAGGGCGTCGTGTCAGCGGCGCTCCTGCACAAAGCGCTGCCCCAAGGCTGCGCGAAGGAAGGACGGGGAGACCGTTTTTTCCCCTTGTGAGGGAGAGGGGGCAGCGCTCCTCTTTCCCTCATCAAAGAAACAGACAGGACGCCTCCGGCGTCACTGCTTTATCCTGGCCTAGGCCGGCAAACCGCTGATGCTGATTACTGTGAAGAGCAGTAGGGGAGGGGAAAGGCCGCCCCGATACGAGGCAGGGCGGCCTCCGTAGGCACGCGACAAGAAAGGGCTAGAGACTTGCCACGACCTGACTTGATCAACAGCCAATATGGGTCGATCGGGCGAGGCTGTAAATGTTCCGAACGGATTTTGCCTGCGATGAAACTGATTTGAGGCGAAGCCGCAGCGCAACCGATCGTCACCCGAATGGGCGGAGACAGTGTCTGCTGGCTCCGTGCCGAAGGCATAGAGCGGGGTCGCAAAGCGATGCGCCAAAGCAGCTATCCAGGGTAGACTTTCGAGGCACCATCTTTAATTGTCCCGGAGGAACAACGATGAAATTCCAGTGTGGTTGGTGGCAATGGCAGGTTTCGGACTCGAGCAGTGGGTAAGCTATCTCGGACTTGAACGCGTTGTAGACCCAGACAAAGATCATCCGGTTTATCGCAAGCCGCTCGACGGAAATATCATCGATCTCAGCCAACTGGATCTGCTGGTCGCGCAAAGGCTGCGTGACCTGCGAACCGACAGACAACTTGCGCAAGCCAAAGTGGCCATGCTGCTAGGGGTGAAGGAGGCAACCTACGCCCGCTACGAAAACGCCTCATCCTTGATGACCGTCGGACGCCTGCTCCACGTTTTCGAAGTCCTGAATATCACCCCGGAAGAGTTCTTCGATCCTCTCGTCAACGAACAGCCCTCTCACTCCAAAGCCGAGTCACGCGAAGCCCTGAGAGACCAGCTGATGGAGGAAACGGTCGACCACCTGAAAAAGCTCGACGATACGACCTTGAAGATGGTGCATGATCTTGTGCTTGCGATGGAGCCCCGGACGATCGAGAAGCAGAAAGGGAATGGCGCGGCGAAAGCCGCGCCATAACTTGCACTCAATGGGTTGGCTCTGGTTTCCACCGCGCGCCGGCCGCCATTGGCGAATAGCCGGCGCTCATGCGGCGTCCTTCCCCCCTTCTGGCGAAGGCACCGCTCGGATCGATCGGCGCCAGTCCGAGATCCGAGAAGGACAATGAAGAACATCGGAGCTTTCAGCATAGCGCCGCCCCTCTTTAAAGGGCGGGAAAGCGGGAATTCTCGACACAGTTTTGACGGATAATGGGAAGCCGCAGGAGGCTTAGCATAGCGCCGCGAAGCGGAAGCCGGGGCCGACTTCCCCCGCCAAAACCGTTCCGCATCACCAGGCCAAAAGCAATGTCTAACCATCGGATGTGTGCCGGACCTGACTGCATTCAGTGAAGCGTCGGGGCAGGGTCCGACAGGAGCTTCACCGCGTTCTTCACGACCTTGCGAAGCTTTCGCCAATCGGGAAGGTCGCCTTCATTGACGCGTTCCTCGATCGCCGTCAGGATCCAGCCAACGCAGGCGATATCTTCGAAAGCGCGGTATTTATCCGAGCGATGGAAGCAAGCGACAATACGAGGCCGTGCGCCTTCGTCGGTTTTGGGGATCTGCGCAACCAGGTCCTGCGCTTCGCGATAAGCATTGACTACTCTCTTACGTTCATCAGGACCGGCTTGCGTGATCATTCCGACAGTCCAAACCAGCGTTTTCGAAAGGTCGACTACTTCGTCTATCATGGCGTGATCATCCTTCCCGTTGCAACGGATTCAGAAGGGTACCATCCTCTTTCTAGACGCGCAAAGAGCAGATCTGCAGCTTTTGATCGCGTCGCCTGACGCCTTCATCTGGGAAAGTCCTGATTTGCCGACGGGCTCGCTCTGCGCTATATTCTTTCCTTAGGAGACCGCAAATGCTCTTGAAGAAGTTTGACGAGAACAAGGAAGCCCTGAAGCAGATCGGCCGCGAAGCGATTGCCGAGAGCCGTCGCTTGGGACTGCCGATCTCCGCTCGTGACCTCCAGAATGAGGCCGAGGATCAGGCAACATTTGAGCAGAGAAAGCGCATTTCTGCCGCCTGAGGTCGTCACTCTTTGTCCCAGCCAACCTGTATCGTTCTCGGCGGTCCCAACGGATCGGGCAAGTCATCGGCGTATGCCAAGCTGCAGCTCGACGGTGCTTGGGTCAACGCTGATGAGATTGCCAAACAGCTCACAGGATCCAGGGATGGCCGGGCAGCCGCCATGGCAGCGGGGAGGGCGGCACTCATGAAGATCCGTGAGATGATCGAGACCCGGCAGTCGTTCGTCTTTGAGACCACCTTGAGCAGCCAACAGTCAATCAATCTGATGAGCCGAGCCCAGGCGACTGGGTACTATGTCGGCCTCTACTACGTCGCCCTGGATTCAGTTGAGCTCAACATCGAACGTGTTCAGCGTCGGGTAGAGAAGGGCGGCCACGACATTCCGGAAGACATCATCCGACGGCGCCATGAAGGATCGCTGCGGATGCTGTCTAGCGCCCTCAGATACGCTGATGAGGCGCTGCTGATAGACAACAGCGGTATCGAGCCCCGGGAGATTTTCCGCGTCTGTGCTGGCGTGATCGTCGGGTCTGACGTTGATCGTCGCAATCCGCTGCACAGGCTTTTCGAAGGTCGGGTTATGGAAGCCTATGACGTCGTAAGGGTAGGGGAGACGTACCGTCTTCGAACCGCGATCGAGTAGGGGCTGGTGCCCTGGATGAAGGGTACCGTGTAACAGCGCAATAATACCCAACGCGCCGGGCATTGGAACGAGCCGCCCTAGTGGGGCGGCTCGGCGCTGATCAGCGCATCGAATGCGGCCTCTTCTTCGGCAAGCTTCGCTTTGGCCGCCGCCAGCTCGGCTGCGATCTGCTGACGCTCGGCCTGGTCGATGGACGCTGCAAGCTCGGCGCGCAGTTCGTTGATGTGGTCGTAAGTGGTCATCGTCAGCTCCTTTGAATGAAAACAAAGGTGCGGGACCGACAAGGGAGGGTTTGGGTCAATGACCGCCGGAGGGGGCCTGCGGGGCGGGGGGGGAGCCGATTTCGTTGCGCAGCGGCGAAATTGGGGGGACCGCGCATCATTGACGCAAACCCTGCCTTGTCGGTGAAATTGGATGATGTTGAGAGAGAATAAACCTCTCCGTATTCGTCGGCTCCTTTCTTTCGGAACCGGTGACTCCGCTCAGCGTTCTGGCGGCGGAGGGGCAGCGATGACAGATAATTCTCACGTATTCAGGCAGCTCGCCTGTAGCGACATGGTTCGCAAGGCGGCACAGGCCAATCATCAACCGATACTGAATGACGGCCGCATCGACGCCCTGTTACAGCGGCTTTCTCACGCTGAACAGGATCCACACGGAAAGCAACAAAAAGAAGTCCGTACCGAAACTCGGACTAGTCGCCTTGCGGGCCGTGTTACGGGGACCCATATAGCTTGGTAGTTGACGTGCGTACCCCTCCTCCCAGTCCGCGCGTCGGCTGTTCCCCTCTGGAGGTTATTGACCCCCACACCTTAAGGGCCGCGGCTTTCCGCTGGCCCTTTTTCTTTAAGGAACAGCCAATCATCCATAGGCTCGGTTTCACCCTTGGGCAGAAGGAGGTTCAGCCTGCAGTATTCCCTCTCCACGAGCGTGTTGAGGCAGCGAAAATCACGCCAGATGGAGGCGAGGAAGGCAGCGCTCGCAATGGGCCGGTCAATGACTTGTTCCAGCTTCCTCGTCAAAGCCGCGCTTGTGCGTTTCAAATGCGATGAAGCATAGGGATCTTCGCATATTGCGGTGGTGATTGTGTGTATCTGCCTGACTGATCTGACTGTCTGCGCAGTTTTCAGATAAGCAGAAAAGCTCTGTCCCATAGATAGCTCCATACCGCCCCCCGAAGCTAACGCAAAAGCCCCCCGATTCTATGGGGGCGACTGCCCTCGTGGTTAAGCAGCAGTTACCATGACCCGCGTAGCTTAATCAGCCGCAGGTGGCTCCAACAACACGACCAGATGCGGGATCCGTCTCGATCGTCACCCGATCTTCTCGGAAGTCCTGGGTCACCATGTCGCCTAGCTGGATCTGACGAACGGTCTTCGCGCCGGAAAGCTGCATGGCCTCTGCGTCCGTCGGCTTGGGCTTGCCTACGAGGGCTCCAGCGGCTTCAGCATTGCATGGTGCTGAAGCCGTGGAGGGGGCGCTTCCGTCTGCGCTGCAGGCGTATAAGGCCAAAGCTACGCCGGCGATGATCAATGGCGCGGAATAGGGCAGTGACTTCATTGGGGCTCTCCTTGCTATCAAGCTCTACAAGGAGTTCAGAATTGGCTTTTTCGTGTCACTGCCGTCATAGCGAGATGAATTAACCTCACGGCCGATACGATAAAACTCGAGCTGGCTGTCCATCTGGTTTTCAAGAAGGAAGGCTTTCGCGTCAGCACCCTGAACAGAGGCATCCAACCAGGTCTTGTAGACCGATGGATCCAGCATGACGGGCATCCGCGTATGAATGTGCGCAATGTGGTCGACGGCTGGCGCTGTGATGATCGTGCAGCTGGTGACGCCTAGCTTGTCGTTATGCGCCCATAGTCCGGCGAAGGAGAAAGGCTTTCCGTCAGGGAGCTGCAACAGCCAGGGGTCTTTCTTGCCGTCCTCTTCGCTTGTGGTCCATTCGAAATAGCCATCGGCGGGGATGAGGCAGCGCTTCGACTTGAAGGGTCCGCGGAATGCCCCTGAAGTGTCGACGGTCTCGATCCTCGCATTGAACATCGCGGCCTTCGGCAATTCCTTGGCGAAGAAGGGCACGAGCCACCAGCGCCCGCAGTCGATTTCGAGGTCACCGGCTTTGTCCTTGTGGGCGAAATGGACGTTCTGTGTCGGCGCGATGTTGTAGCGCGCCGGCATGTTCGACGGAGGCGGGGCCTCAGCGTGGATATTGTAAAGGGCGTGGATTTCGGCCCAGGTCATCGTATTGGTGAAGCGGCCACACATGCCACTGTCCCTTGCTGCTGATATCGACGCCGACGGCGTTGTAGCACATACAGCTATAACGCTTGGTGCCCACAATTGCGGTGAGAGGAGCAAATCTCAATGGGTGAAGCATGGACCATAGAGGTTCAAGAGCTGGCCTCATGAGTGGCCAGATTTAATTTAATCCACATCCATATACGGGCTTCAGGTTAAGTGGAGAAAGGGCTCAACCCGCCCATCTGAAAGTCTATTTTCTCTTTTATATCAACATGTTAGTAAAAATCGCATAAGCATAATTATGGAATATTTTTGACTATTTGGTCAATTTCCTACTGCTGGATTGGCTCGCCAAACGGGACGACAGGGCCGTGAACGGCCAGGCCCCCCAAAAAACCTAACTACACAAGCCGCTGTTCGCTCTTCGACGCTTTCGGCCCAAACCTGTCTTCCATGCATTGCTTGAATGCTACAGGGCAGCTTTCTCATATCTGCCGTTCGTTATCTTGCAGCAACCTCTGCTCGGGCCACCGCAGGCAACATCCGGCGTCAATGTCGCATAAGAGAGATCAGAACTCCGGCCGGCATGCTAACTTGCGGGGGCAAGACCTATTTGAATGGCCCAAAATGACATCCATATCGACGCGCGCTCATAGTGCGGATGCCCACAAGCACGGTGTGCTTTTCGTCTTTGCGGCCGGGGTTCTGTGGTCGACAGTCGGCATTGGTATTCGCATGATCGACGATGCCGTTGTGTGGCAGATTCTGCTGTATAGGTCGATCAGCATGTCGCTGTTTCTTTACATTCTTATTCGAATGCGGTCGGGCGAAAGCCCCTTTGTTCAAATCCGCCGAATTGGTTCCCCCGTTGTTGTCGCAGGGCTTTCACTGGTTGCGGCCTATAGCGGTGGGATCTACTCAATTCAGAACACGTCAGTCGCGAATGCCATGCTGCTTTTTGCGACAGCACCGTTTATGGCAGCTGTTCTGGGATGGATCGTTCTGCGTGAACGTGTGCGCTTTGCAACCTGGATTGCGATTGTTGTTGCCATTGGAGGGATCGCGATCATGGTTGCCGACAAATCCGGCAGCGTCGCCCTTAAGGGCAGTCTGGCGGCCCTTGGATCGGCGTTCGGTTTCGCTGCCTTCACCGTGGCGTTACGATGGGGCCGAACAGGTGAGATGCTGCCGGCGGTCTTCCTTTCGGGCCTCTTCGCGTTCGCCATCACCCTGGCGATCTGCTTTGGCCTCGGGCTCTCCGTCGTTTTGAGCCCGAATGACGGCTTCATTTCCATGGGAATGGGGGGGGCAAGTCGGTGCCGGTCTGATCCTCTACACGCTGGGCTCACGTAGCCTCCCGGCAGCAGAGCTTGCCTTGTTGTCTCTGGCTGAAGTCCTGCTCGGTCCTCTTTGGGTTTGGCTCTTTCTGGGCGAAACGGCGAGCGTCAACACTCTGATCGGCGGCCTGGTTCTCCTCGTGGCCATCGCTGGGAACGCCTTGTCAGGCAAGCGACGAAAACCTCCGCCTATCACCGCTCCATAGCGACAGCGGGAATCGGGGCCTGACGGCACGCACAGGTATCACCCAACGCTGGCACTTTCTCGCCGTTTGCCCGGGCAAGCTTCCAATGGCCGTGCATCACGATCAGGGTTTCGTGGGCTTGGATTGGTTGGATCCAAAGCGCCGGTGACTTTTCCCATCTCCGGCAAGGCGTTGATGGCAATTTGAACTGTAATTCCGCCTTCAGACTAAATGTTAAGAAAGCAATAACAAAGAAAGTATGCATATTGTCGAAAAATGTTAAAAAGTTGACATTTTACGCAATTCCTATCGAAAGAGCATTGGCGACTAGAGAAAAGTCGTGCAAAAACTCTACCAAATCACACAATTATTGGTTGCAATCAACTTTATATTGAAATCCAAAGATTAAATACGATAAAACTGCCACGCTTTTTTTGTGATAACGGCGGCTTATTTGATTTTTACTGACAAAATTCACCTAAAGTAATTTTTCATTAATTTCACTTGGTGTATTTGATTGTTTATGGGCATTTTTTGAGATCAGGGAGGCTTGGGGTCAATACGCTCCTTTTCAGCTTTCCCTTGGAGCATCTCAGAGATTGATATTTAGTAACCGAGCAAAATATTGAAGGCGGCTGCAAATAAACGGCCTTCAACGTCAAGTGAAACCGGTCTAGTCGAATTACTTTTCATTCGGTGAGAGGACACAATGAGCATTACGGCAAATCAACCAAGCGGAAACCAGGCATCCAGCAGGTCTTTCGGCATTGGAACCAAGATCTTATCTGTGGTGGGCATATGTCTAGTCGGATTAGTCCTTGTGGCGGCAATCGGTCTTTGGCAGCTGAACCAGATCGGCTTGCTCATCAACAATGTTGCCAACAAAGACATCCCGCTTACCAGTGCGGTAACTCAAATCACTACCCACCAGTTGGACCAATCCATCAATCTGGAGCGAGCCTTTCGGGCCGGAGTGATGATGAAGGAGCACGCAAAAGCCCGCGCAGATTTTGACAAGGCACGCATGACTTTTCTGAAATACGCCGAGATGGTTGATCGCGAAATTCTGGAAGCTCAGGACCTGGCGATGACCGCTGAACAAGCCTCGCACTCCGAAAAGCTGAAGTCCGAATTTCAAATGGTTTATGAGGCATTCGATCAAATAGGCGCTGAGCACAAGGCATATGACAAGCATGCTCTTGAAGCCTTCGAACTGGTCGAGGCTGGAGAGATAGACCTTGCGCTTGCGCTGCTGCCAGGGATTGAAAAAGAAGAAAACAACTTGAACCATGAGCTTGAAGCCCTGGTGCAGGAACTGCAATCGTTCACCTTGGACGCGGCGCGCGAGGCGCTTGAAGCTGAAAAAACAGCGTTAAAAGCCATTCTAGCTATAGCGGTTTTTGTCTTCGTGGCCGCGCTCGGCATCGCCTCCTTCGTTATTCGAAAAGCCATCACGCGACCGCTGAATGAAGTTGTCCTAGGCATAAACGCCTTGACGGCGGGTGACTTCACAATGGACGTCAAAGTCCATGCCAAGGATGAAATTGGAGCCGTGGCGACAGCCTATCAAACGTTCCGGGAAACGATGATCCGCTCAAAGGAACTGGAAGAAGAGCAACGGCGCCAAAGCCAGATTGAGCAAGACCGTCAGAAAAGGATGACCGACGCCTCCAGCCGATTTGCCGCAAATATTGGCACCATCGTGGAAACGGTGTCCTCAGCGTCAACCGAACTGCAAACCACGGCCCAGTCGATGTCCAGCATCGCAGAAGAAACCAGCAGCCAGGCAACATCCGTGGCAGCCGCCACCGAGGAGGCCACGACGAACGTGGCGACGGTTTCCTCTGCAACCGAGGAACTTTCTAGCTCAATCGGAGAAATCAACTCTCGTATTTCTCAAGCAACTGACATTTCCAAACAAGCCGTAGACGAAGTGTCAAAGACCGAGGGGCAAATCGGTCAGCTTGCCGAGACCGCTGAAAAGATCGGCGAAGTGATCTCAATGATCTCGGACATTGCGGAGCAGACGAACCTCTTGGCACTGAACGCGACAATCGAATCTGCCCGGGCAGGCGAAGCTGGCAAAGGGTTCGCAGTGGTCGCAAGCGAGGTGAAGGTCCTGGCCGGTCAAACAGCGAAGGCGACCGAAAATATTGCCGGCCTCATTAAAGAAATTCAGGACCAGACTAACACTTCTGTGGCTTCCGTCACTGATATCGGCCGTATCATTTCGCAGATCAACGAAACGTCGATTGAAATTGCTGCTGCGATGGATCAGCAGGACATGGCAACACGGGAAATCGCCCAAAACGTCACGGAAGCGGCAGCAGGAACGCAGGCCGTATCTGAAAACATTGCCGGGGTCACTCAAGCATCACAGGAAACCGGGGCCGCAGCGAGCCAGGTGACAATGGCAGCAGGGGAACTTTCAAATCAATCGTCCCGACTTAAGATAGAGGTAGACGGCTTTCTCGCAGAGATTCAGTCGGCCTAAATCGACGAGGCGCATGTAAGCTAAAACGACTCCGGGCCAAGAAATAGAATTCTGAATATAATCATTGGCGAAACCAGTTTCAGCATAATGAACAATTAGACCCCAAATGTTTATCTGGAGTTTGGACAAATAAATGTCATTTCTTTAATTAAGAAACACAAAAAAATTCTACTCAATTGAAGCCGGCATGAATTCCAGATTGTTTAGGCAGGTAGAAATGGGCAGGAAAAAACTCAACATCATGATTATTGACGGTAACAACGAGGACCTCAAACTCCTTTGCAACGAGATACCTCGCTATTCCGAACGTCACAGGTTCGAATTCAGAACGCGTGTAGCCTCGCATGGGAAAGCCGGTCTGCAAATCGTTTCGTCCTTGCTGGGAACTCCAGATCAGATAGACATAATTCTTTTTGACATAAGCACGACACGACAAGAGGATTTAGATGCTCTTGAACGCTTAAGTAGCATCGCTTTAACCGAAAAAATGTTCGTTTTTCTTATGTCAAATAATCTTGACGATGATATACTATGCATAGCCAAAGCAAACAGAGCCATTGCCATCGAGAAAAAGCCAAATTCTCAATATAAAATCGACCTTGTAATTGACCGAATGGTGAGTGTCTGTACGGAAATTACTACAGAATCCTATGTTTTAGATTGTTAGCGTGGCGCTTAATCTTTTCGGCAAAGTCGAGGGGCTGCTTTTCCTTAACGTTTTCTTGGCTAGGCCGTGTGGGCAAAGAGCAGGCTGTGTAATCAAAATTGCATTAATAGTTGCACCCAGTGCAAGCGTGCCATTTTTTGGCGTCCGCTTGGCGTCTGACCTGAGACCCGAGTTTCTTCCGGCTTAGCGCGGAGTCCTTCGGTTGAGTGGAGTGCGACCCAACATGCCCTCAGCCATCGGAACATCTCTTTCCTAATTCAATCGCCTTCCTGTGTTTCAGCATAGTCAGCCATACGATCCCGGAAAGATGATGTCCTGATCGACCAGAATATTGAAATTGTATCCCGGCCGGATCTGAAGTGTCGGCTGGACATCGAGGTTCTTGTTGATAGTCCGCTCCACCACCCGGCCGAACACTTCCGCGAAGTTGCGGCGGGCGGCATCTGAGGCCGTGTCCTGGGTGGAAAGCGTAGAGCTCTCCGGAACAGCCATATCAATTCCAGTTCCGATAATTGCGAGAAGCGCTGCGGACCCAAAGGTGCGCAGGTAATGGTTGTTCACCTTGTCCTTGAAACCGCCATAACCTTCGCCGTCAACGCCCCCCATGGAGCCGATCTGCAAGGTAGCTCCATTTGGGAAGATGATATCTGTCCAGACGACGAGCACGCGCTTCTGACCGAACGACACATCGGAATCATACCGGCCGAACAGTTTGGTTCCTTGAGGGATCAAAAGCAGATGGCCGGTTGCGCTATCATAGACGTTCTGTCTGACCTGGCCGGTGATACGGCCGGGAAGGTCCGAATTGATGCCTGTGATGAGCGTTGCCGGGATCACCGAGCCACGCTTCAATTCATAGGGTGACTGCTGCGGAACAACGCGGTTCGCCAGATATCCGGCTTCCGAGATGTCCTGATTGAAGAAGTCCTGTTTGCCGAATTGTCCGTTTGGATCCGCATTGGCAGACCCGCCTTGCGCCGCCTGCAGGGCAGCGGACAGAAGATCCGGAGAAGACGGGCTGCGCGTAAAGGCCCCGTTTCCTGTCTGATTGCCCTGGATGGTCTGCGATCCTTGCCCCTGCCCCTCCAGGTCATCGATATTCACGACGATTGGACTGTCATAAGCCGCGTCAATTGATTGCAGCCGCTTCATCCGTTGCCGCTGCAACTCCTGCATTTCCTGCTCTTCGTTGCGGCGCTTCATCCTTTCGCGCCAATCTATCTCCGTTTCCTGCGGTTCGATTACAGCGTCCGGTGAGGCGGGTCGCTGCTGAAACGGATTGCTATACGGCTTCTGCGCTTGCACGATTTCCGGTTTGGCAACTTCAACTGGTTCCGGCCGAACCGGCGTTATTGGTTGCCCTGGGGGATCGATCACGCCGTTGCTGATGCCGGCCTTGAGCTGATCCGCAAAACCGCTCGCCGGCGATCCACCTCCATCCTCAACAACGCTGCCGCCGGACGTGATGCCACGGGTCGCAAGGCCATAGATGATCACGACGCCGAAAACGACAACGAGTCCGATGAATAGAAATATCGGCAGCCGGTTTAAGCGACGAATCTTGGGAGCCTCATCGTCGGCGCGAATGTCGTCGCCCGCCAGATGCACATTGGAATCCGAATTGCTCATGAGTGCACGCCTCTAGACTGTTCTGGTCAAAACGGAAACCGGACTTGTCGGAGACGCGCCGGTTGCCGTTGCCTGATAAGTCCTCGCCAGCTCGATGGTTGGCGTGGTGAGGCGAACGAAGATCTGCCCGGCATCGGAATCGACCGTGTAAGCAAGGGGAATGATCGTGTCGCCCGATGGCTGTTGGTCGGCCTCGGCGACCGCGTAACCCCATCCGCGCAGAGAGCTTTCGAGGGCAAGGCCGAACTGGGAATTGTCAGCCTTGAGGAATATGGTTCCCGTTCCAGCTCCGACATGTTCAGAGAGTTTTGCAACCATGTCGCCGGCGACGATGCTTGCAGCGGAAGGCGACAGATTGGCAGCGTCAACGCTTGTAGTCGGGTTGAACCAGCCACTTTGCGTCATGCAGCCGGCCATGGGAGTGACCAGCGCCGAAATGCCGATGGCTTTCAGAATTGAGCGGCGAGTGTGCAACATGATCAGCCTCCCCTATTGATGCGAACTTTTTGCTGGCTGTAACCAACACCGGACACGAGCACCGCCTGGTCGATCGTGTAGTCCACGATCATGAGGGTGCCCTTCAGGCGATAGTTGACGATCTGGTTCTGTCCCCCGGAGGTGATGTAAAGAACCGGTGCATCCCCGGACGCCATTCCTGAGGGAAACTGGATGTAAGTTTTGGTGCCGTCCGAATAGACACGTGTCGGCCGCCAGCGGGCTTGCCCGTGAACGTGGTATTTGAAGTCCAGGTTTTCGGCAGGGACGCCGGCGCCGGGGATGATGCTTGCTTCAAGCTGGCGATTGGCCGCTTCGAATTTGGCCTGTATGTCTTCAGGGTAATCGAAGCCCACCCGGGCCATGTAACGGTGACTGTCGCTTTGAAGTTTGATCTGATAGGTGCGCCTCGATGTCGTCACCACCATGGATGTGACAAGCCCGGGTTCAGTCGGCTTGATGATCAAGTGAACTGAATTTCCCCCCGGTCCCCCCGATGTTGCCGGATCCACCTTCCAGCGAACCGTATCCCCGACCATGACGTTGCGAACGGCTTCCCCAGGCTGCAGCTCCACGTCGCAGACCTGCAGGGGAGCGCAAACCACTGTTGGCTGGACCTGGCCGTAGAGATAGATCACCTTGCCGTCCGGACCTTTGGTAATGACGCCGCGGCCGTTGCGCCAGTCGCTTGAAAGCCCGAGGGCGCGCAGCTCCTTTGCCGTGTAGTCGGCAGCCAAAGCTTGAACAGGTAGGACGGTGCCAGCGGCCGCAGCCACGAACATGCACACGCCCGCGTGCAGTCTGATTTTCTGGAACATAACTTTCACTCTCTGAGCGTGTGATTTGCTTACAATTGCGCGGTCCAATCGAAGTCCTTGAGATAAAGACCGATTGGATTTAGCCTGATGATAGCTTCATCCTGTGGTGGCGATAGAGTCACGGCCGCAACTCCGCGCCAGCGCTTCGTCTGAAGCTCTTTGCCCTTCCTGTCCCGTTCGATCTCGGTCCAGTCGATCTGATAGGATTGATTGGAGAGGGGCACGATGCTCGTCACCTCGACTGACACGGTGCGGGATTGCGCCCGATCGAACGGAGAGTTCGTCCGGTAGAAGTTGTTGACCTTTTGGGTGGCAACGTCCGTCTGCCGCAGCATCGCGTAAACTCGGTCGATGTATCCTTTGGCGACAACCGTGTCCGGCGTAACAGAGCGGAAATTAGTGATCCAGGCTCCGAGCATGGAACGGACAACGCGCTCATCGGCGTATTCAATCTGAGCAGGGAAGCCACCGATCGCGGGTGTGCCGAGCTTGTCCACCTCTACGATATAAGGAACGAGCTTGACTTGCGTGCTCTGGTAGAGCGCGAACCCAAAGCCGATGATCGCCATCGCCATAGCGAGCAGGCCGATACCCTGCCAAACGCGAGCGGTGCGTACGTATGATCCGTAGCGCTCGTTCCATTCCATCCGAGCGGCAAGATAGGGATTATCGATTGGAGTATGTTTTGCCATCTAGGTGCCTATTGCTCAGGAGGATTTGGGCGAAGACCCGCCGCCAGTTGGTTTGTTTGGAAGGGATTGCTTCAGCTTGTGATTGGCGAGACCTAGCGTTGAAGACCCGTGAGCGCTCGGCGCTCCGGTCAACTTGTCCGCGGCTGCGGAGGCTAGGGCTTTTCCGCCTGTGCCAAATGCAGCCGCAACACTGCGGGCTGGCGAGTGCCCGGCATCGGACGCTGCTCTCCCAGCTTGATAAGAACTCGACGCCAATCCGGCCGCGCCGATCCCGGCTCCGGCAATTCCCCCCGCCACGCTGGCAGTTTGCCGGAATGCCGCGCCAGCGTAGTAGGATGTCCCTTGTCCGGATCTAATGACTTCCATACCGCTGCCGGCAGACACTCCTTGAACCACGCCCTGGACGATGTTCGGAACGAAGATTGAAAGCGCGAACATCGCCAACGCAATAGCTGCCAGCATGCCGGGACCAGATGCGGTTGTCGTCATGGTCGGATCCGCCGCCAGGTTCGTCAAAAGACTTGAACCGGTCTTGGCGATGATGCTGAGGGCCATCAATTTCATGCCGATGCTGAACGCGTAGATCAGATAGCGAACGGCAAAGTCTTTAGTGTAGGACGAGCCGCCCAAACCGAGCATGATCATGCCGGCGATAAGCCCGATGTACATTTCTACGATGACAGAGAGCAAAACTGCCGCAAACAACGCCATGCAAAGGAGAACGATGAGGCCGGAGCCGGCAAGCATCAATGCTTGAGCAATGGCAGTCCAATCCAGATTTTGAATTTGCTCATTCAGGATGCCGTTGACCTGCAAACCTGTATCGAAGAGGTCGGCAGGGGAGAGTTTACCCGAGACACTTCCGCTTCCGATCCCCCAAAGGCTATCAACGATGTCCTTTGCTAGCTGTGGGCCTTGGGTCAGCACGAATGCGAAAAAGCCGATAAAAATGATCCGTTTGACCAATTCTGTCGCCCAGACCTCCAGAGAGGCTGCGTTCACGCCTAGCCAGACAGCCGCCAAGCCGATCTCGATCGTGGCAAGCAGCCAGAAGAGAGATGTTGCGCCGCTAATGAGCGTGGACTCCCAGCTCTTTGCGGCGTTTGCCAAACTGTTTTGAACAGTATCCAGCGCCCCGCCGCTCTGGGCAAATCCAGTCGAGGCGAATATGCTTGCGAACACCATTCCCAAAACGAGTGTTCCCAAAAGTGGTCCGAACTTTCCCCTGGCCATAGTCACAGCCCCCTACTTACTTACCACTGAGGTTTGAAATCCTGCCCGCTGCCCGGTTCAATATCGGGCGCCTTGAAGAATTCTTTGGCGGCCTTCTGGGAAGCTTCACGCTTTGCTTTTGCTTCCTCCGCCAACTCAACTTGGCGTCTCAGCAGTTCGGTAACTTCGGGATCGGTTTTCGGTACGATCACGTATGTTGCGCCCGCACCGGCAACAGCCGCGAGAAGCGCGATCAACACAACGATAGGAAGTTTGAATGTCATATGTTTACCACTGAGGTTTGAAGTCTTGCCCGTTCCCAGAAGAGACGTTCGGGTTTTTGAAGAACTGATCTGAGGCTGCTTTGGTGTGATCGCGTGCCGTCTGTTCAGACTGGTACCAGGTCCCCATCATGGTCATCTGCTGTGAGACAAGACCGCGAAGCTTCTGCATCTGTTCAACTTGCTGAGCGGCAATCTCGTGGCCAACCTGCAGGGCCTGCTTTTGTCCCTCGGCCGACTGAGAATGCTGCCGTAGCTGGCGCATGGTGTCCTCTTCGGTCGCGAATTGATCGGAGGTGTATCCGGCCGCCTTCAGCGTCGAGGAGATCGTGTCCCGGTTCGTATCCGACCAGCCTTGATACATGGTCGAGAACGACTGCCCATCCGGCAGGCCGTTCTTCGCGAACTCCGCGTAGCTCTGGAACCGCTGTTTCAGCGTGTCGTCCAGATTGCCCATTGAGAACGCCATGGCCTGACCCTTTTGAACCAGGCTCTGCAGTTGACCGAGGTTTTGCTCAACCTCGCCCCATACCTGCATCGGCAGCGACAACGTGTTCTGCAGCATGTTTTCGTAGATCGAGATCTGGTTTTCGATCATCTGGATCTGGTTGCCGATTTGCTGCACCTGATTGGCGATCTGCTCGGCGTTCTGACCGCCGAGTGCAATGAGCTCGCTGTTGTTGAGGATCTGCGTGAACTCGGTCGCGCCGGTGATACCGCCGCCGCCGGCATGGGCCGGTCCTGCAAGGCCGATCACACAAAGAACGCTGGCGAGCGATTTAGACAAGAAGCTGTTCGGCATTGTCGATTCCTCTTTGCTTGAGCCATTCGGCGGGCCATTTTTCGCCGTAGTGGAGGTGAAGTTCATCGATCCGCTTGAGATCGTCCTTAGCTGATGCGCCGACGAAGGACAGTGTGATCGGGCCGAGCGCCATGTTGAACAGCCGGCGACCGTCTGGGGACGTGACGTAGTATTCTCGCTTCGGGATCGCCGAGGCGATGATTTCGATCTGCTGTTCGTTGAAGCCGAGCTTTTCGTAGAATTCGCGCGTTCCGGACACCCGGGCTTCGCCGTTGGGCAGGCAAACTTTGGTCGGGCAGCTTTCCTTCAGAACGTCGATGATGCCGGAACGATCGGCATCCGAGATCGATTGCGTTGCCAGGACCACCGCGCAATTGGCCTTGCGCAGAACCTTCAGCCATTCCCGGATCTTGTCGCGGAAGACCGGATGGCCAAGCATCAGCCAGGCCTCGTCCAGGATGAGCAGACTTGGGTTCCCAGTCAGGCGTTTTTCGATCCGGCGGAAGAGATAAAGCAGGACCGGGATCAGGTTCCGGTCGCCCATGTTCATCAGCTCTTCGATCTCGAAGGTCTGGAACCTGGAGAGGGACAGGCCGTCCGCTTCGGCATCGAGGAGCGCGCCCATCGGGCCGTCCACAGTGTAATATTGCAGCGCGTCCTTGATTTCCCGGTTCTGGACGCCCGACACGAAGTCGGTCAACGACCGGCGCTGAGACTTCGACATCAAGTCGATCTGCGTGGTGATGGCGTTGCGGTGCTCCGGCAAAACCTTCACGCCCTGCATTTCGATCAGGGTTTCCAGCCACTCGGCAGCAAACGCCTTGTCGGTATCGTCCTCAAGGGATGAGAGCGGTGCAAAGGCCAGCGTCTCCGACTTGCCGACGTCATAGTGATCCGCGCCAACGGCAAGCGTGAGCGGATACATCGACTTGCCCTTGTCGAAGACGAACACCTGCGCATTCAGATAGCGAAAGAATTGAGCTACGATCAGCGCGAGAAGCGTCGATTTACCTGAACCTGTCGGTCCGAAGATCAGCGTATGCCCCAAATCCCCGACATGAAGATTGAAGCGGAAGGGCGATGAGCCGGACGCTACCTGCATGAGCGGCGGGCATCCAATCGGATAAAACGGGCACGGCGCTTCCGGCGATCCGGCCCAGACCGAATTCAGCGGAGCCAGGTCCGCGAGATTGCGCGTGCTCACCAGAGGTTCGCGAACGTTGGCATAGGAAACGCCCGGCAGGCTTCCCAGGAACGCTTCGGTCGTATTCAGGGTTTCGATGCGACTGCCAAACCCTTCGTTCTGGATAAGCCGGCGCACCGCCTCGCATTTCTCCTGAAGCCGCGCCTGGTTCGTGTCGAAGAGCACGATGACAGGCGTGTAATGGCCGAAGGCGACGAGCTGCGAGCTTGCCTCGGCAATCGCGTCTTCGGTTTCCCCGACCATCATCATGGCATCCTGGTCGAGCGATCCGGAGTTTGTCTTGAAGAGCTGGTCCATCAGCGGCCGCACCTTCTGAAGCCACTTCTTGCGCGTCTTTTCCAGAACAGCTCGCGCCTCGATCGGATCCAGGAAGATGAAACGGCTGGACCAACGATAGGTGATCGGCATCAGATCGAGGGCGTTGAGGATCCCCGGCCAGCTTTCAGCCGGAAACCCGTCGATCGCCACCACGCCGACATAACGACCATCGATGATGGGGTTGAGGCCGTGATGGAATTCCGCCGTCACCAGATAGTCGAGATACATCGCAATGTCCGGCAACCTGATCGGATGGTTTTCTCCGATCAGCGCGAAGCGGGCGAACTGCAGCAGATCATCATACCGGCCGCGCCTCTCCCCTTCCCTCCCCACTTCTCTTTCTGGCACTTCATGCGTTTCCATGCGCCGGATCGAGACGACATTGGCCATGTACTGCTCGAACTCGCGGATGGTGGTCTTGAAATACTCAAGCGTCCGGGAGGCAAAAGACGTGTTCCGGCTGGCTTCGTCCGAATAGATGTACTTCACCAGCTTGGACTTGTTTTTCTCCGGCGGTCGGTAGGTCAATATGAGGGCATGCTGGCTTTCGAAATGCCCCTCCCCGGCTTCGAAATGTCGGCGGCGCTCGTCATCGATCAAGGCAGTGATCGGGTCCGGAAAATGCGAGCTTTCCTTGGCCGGATATCCAGTTGAGGGAATGCGAACCGCTTCCATCTGGATCATCCAGCCGTTGCCGAGGCGAGCCAGAACCGAGTTGATCTGCCTGGAGACTTCGTTCCGCTCAAACGCAGTAGAGCTTTCGCTGTCCGGCCCGGCAAAATACCAGCCGGCCATCAGGCCCCCGTCCTTCAGGAGCACAATGCCGTTGTCGACCAGCGCCGCGTAAGGGAGCAGGTCGGAAAAGGACGGTGCGACATGCCGGAATTTTTTGAGGGCTACCATGTTCAGTATTTCCGCCAGGGCGTGGATGTCGGCCGGTAGTAAGCGCGGTATCTGACGTGTCGCAGATAGACAGCGCGCATCCGCGGGTCCGCCTTGGCCATCATCCGCAGCACGCCAACCACCACGATCCAGATCGCTACGCCGAGCACGGCGGCATAGGGTTTCAGGATCACGAAAATCAGAATGACCGAGGCAAGACCGGTCACGAGCACCAGCTCCCGGTCTGCCCCGAACAACAGTGTCGGGCGTGAAAGAGCGCGGTGGATCCGCGCTCTGTTGAGGCCCGGCGCATCAGTCACGAGCCGGGTCCACGGTTGCCGCTTTCCCTTCCGGAGCGATGCCGATGGAAGCGCCGGAAGAGCCGAACAGGCCGACGATCGTGGACGCGCCAAGAAGGATCCCGAGAACCAGAACCACGTAGGCCATGCGGCGGGCGAAGTCGTTGAGCTCGCCGCCGAAGATCAGCATGCCGCCGGCGATCGCGACCGCGATCAGGCCAACGGCGCCAGCGACAGGACCGTTGATGGAGGCCTGGATCTGCTGAAGCGGACCTTCCCAGGGAAGCGAACCGCCACCAGAGGCAAAGGCTGGTTCAATTAGGTACAGTCCTGCACCGGCGAGAAAGAGAAGAAATACAAAATTACGCGACATGAAGGGTCCCTTGTCTGTCGTTGGAATTCTTGTTGAGGAACTGTGATGCAACGGCTGAGCGGACGTCATAAGTGCCGTCCCGAAAGCCGGAGACGGACACAATGTCCCGAACGATGCGTCCCTTCTCCGGGGAGCGCTCGATTGAGACAATCAGGTCAACAGCTTCCGCAATCACTTGGCTCATGGGCTGCTGAGACACTTCCGCGATGAGCTGTTCGAGCCGCGTCAGTGCGGTATAGGCATTATCGGAGTGAACCGTGGCGATGCCGCCCGGGTGACCCGTGTTCCATGCCTTAAGGAGCGTCAGCGCCGCTCCGTCACGCACTTCGCCGACAATGATCCTGTCGGGACGCAAGCGCATCGTCGATTTCAGGAGCCGCTGCATGTCCACGGTGTCGGACGTGTGCAGGATCACGGCGTTCCTGGCGGCACACTGGATTTCCGCCGTGTCCTCCAGAATGACGAGACGGTGATCCGGTGCAACGGAAACCATTTCGCCAATGATCGCGTTCGTCAGGGTCGTTTTGCCCGTGCCGGTGCCGCCCGAGACAAGAATGTTCTTGCGGCCCGCAACTGCATCGCGGATCACGGCGGTCTGGCCGTCCGTCATCACGCCATCCTCGACATACTTGGAAAGCGGGATGAGCAGCGATGCCTTCTTGCGGATCGTGAAGGACGGCTTGGAAACGACCGGTGGCAGAAGACCCTCAAAACGATGACCGCCTATCGGCAGCTCACCGGAAATGATCGGCTTGTCAGAGGTGATCTCGGTACCTAGCGCATGAGCGACCTTGCCCATGATGATCTGGGCGTCATGGGGTGTCATCTCGCCCGAGGGCTCCATGCCCTTGCCGACACGCTCGATGAACAACTGTCCGTCCGGGTTGAGCATGATCTCAACGACGGCCTCGTCCGACAGCGCCGACAGGACCGTAGACCCCAGCGTGTCTTCCAGCCCGGCGATAAGCCTGCGGCGGCTTTCACCACCTTTAACGGCCACCATGACCACCCCTTGATTTGTCTAAACGGGCTGAGTTTTAACCGCTCAGTAACACTCTATAAAGCGATATCAAACGGTATCTATAATCTTTTCCGCGTGTTCGTGCCCTGGCTGCAACAATTCCGTGTCGCGTTGTAATCGCTTTTGACTCTGCTGCAAGCCTTTTAAAGACCCTACAATGAGGAATTGATGCCCATCCTTCTGCATGTGTCTCGAAATGGAGGTTACAAGGATGATAAATCCGCGCTAGTCCCTGATAGTACAATTAAAAATGTGCAGCGAGAGTTTCAAAAGTGTGCAGCGGGAGGTCCAAAAATGTGGAGCGGCACGTTCAAAATTGTGCAGCGGCAGAAACGCTAGATAGACCTTCTTCAAACTTGATTGGAGGCGATTCCAAGACTAGCTTGAGCGAAATTTGATGAATCAATCAACACCGAAAAAAATGGTATCAAAAGGAAGATTGAGCCAAACCTAAAAAGAAAAAAGCTCCCGTAGCCGAAGCGACGGAAGCTCTGTCCTCAAAATCCTCGAGCGCCAACTCGAAGATCAGTTCTGAAATGTGATCTGAGGATAGGGATCTCCGGACAATCAGTCAACGCAAAACGCCACCTCGGCGCACGGGAAAGTCGTGCCTAAAAAAGGATATTCCCTATGCCGAAGCCAAGGCCGTCCGGGCTGCGAAAGATCACGCCTGCCATAAACGATGCCATGTCGCTTGCCGACGAATGGGGCACTCAGACTGCCGTCGATAAAAGACGCGCCGTCACCGCATTCAACCGCGTTACCCATCTCCTGCGGCTCAATTCCCAGGCGATCGAACTCATGAACAAACTCCTCAGTTTCAGCCAGGAACAGGACTGGACAGGGGCAAGCCGGCCAATCGTCTGGCCCGATAATTCCCGCCTTGTCTGCGAGTGTTCTTTCGAGCTGTCCGCTCTCCGCCGCAATTTTCGTAAGCTTGCCGAAGCGGGCCTGATCAGCTTCAAAGACAGTCCCAAAGGGCAGCGCTTCGGAAAGCGCGATCAGAACGGCAAGATCGTGCTGGCGTCGTCCTTCGGTATCGACCTCTCCCCTCTCGGTCTGAAAACGCCCGAACTGGAGGATCTATTCGAGCGGGACAAACAACGGGCCGTTCAGCACCGCGAGCACAGTCGCAAGTTCACGATTTCCCGCAGGCTGATTGCCAGCATCATCGAAACCGCGTCCGACCATCAGATCGCTGGTCCCTGGGAGACATGCGCTCGTAATCTTCAGGCGATCGTTCAACGGCGCCGGCCGAATACTCCGCTCCACGAGCTGGCCGAGCTGTGCGACGCCTTGGAAACTCTGTTGGAGCGCGTCAAAACCGCTTATGCCGCCGCGAGCGAGAAGTTTTCCCATAGGGACTGCGATGTTGATAACGCTGAAGAAAAGTTCCCCAGGGTATCAAAAATGGCACCCATGGGTCCCACTAGCGGCACCTTCATACAGAGTACAGTCCAGAAAACAGATTCTTCATTGTACACGAAACGGCGTTCGGCTCCCGCCGAACAACAGTTCCCTTCTGACATCGGCTCCGCCGATGAAAATGGCTCTGAGAAAGAGCCTTTGCGACGCCCGGGTCCAAAACAACCGGAAAAGCTTGCAGCAAGACCCGTGGATCCAAAAACTTTGCTTTTGCTTTGCCCACAATTTAAGGAATGGGTGGTTTCTGACAAAACTCCGACCTGGGCGGACATAATAAACACGGTCGAAACTGTGATGAGAGGACACCTGTTGATCGCGGATTCCACTTGGAACGCAGCAACCCTTGCGCTCGGCCGAGAACAGGCCGCGGTCGCCGTCGCCCTCATTTTCGAAAAACACGAAGCCGGACTGATCCAGTCTCCAGGCGCATATCTGAACGGCATCATCACGAAGGCGAAGAACGGGCAGCTTGCCCTATCCAAATCGCTCTTTCACTGGAACAAGGCCAAGGACGGCAATCGGCCGGAAGGGCCGGCCGCATGGAATTAAAGTAGATGCGACTTTCAAGCCATTCTGACCTGGCCGTCAGGCTCTTCCTCTACCTCGACGCTCAGGAGGACAAAGAACGCCGGGTTTTGACGCCCGAACTCTGTCAGGTTCTCGACACCAAACGATCGACGGTGAATGAAACAACGTCGAGCTTGGCGAAGGTCGGACTCTTGGATACCCGCAGCGGAAAGTACGGAGGCATCATCCTCTCTCGCCCGATCAGCGACATTCTTGTCTCGGAAGTCATCTCGATTTGCGAGCAGCGAAGTGGCTGGCAGTTCGCGCAGTGCGACAATCCCGCAGGCTGCGATTGTTACATGAAAGGCCATTGCGCGGTGCAGCCCATGTACCAGCAAGCGCTTCACGAATTTATTCGCATTTTTGACAAGTTCTGTTTGGCTGACCTGCAAACTGACGTGAACGTAAAAGTCGCCCGTAGAGCCGCAGAAAAATATATCAGCGGCAACGGTTTGGTTAGCGGTGACCTTGAGCGGTACAGCAAGCGGCGCAAAGAAAATCGGTCGCTTACCGATGCGTCATAGTATTATCGATATTTGCCGACGGGTTCTTGCGCAACCTTACGTGTAGGATAGCGCCTAGATCCGTTCTAAAGCACTCAATTGCTTGACCATCTAGTCAAATCACTACCATCACACAAATTGATCTACTGAAGACTTGTTTGCGAGAGAATGAGCTGTCATATGGCACTCATGTCACGCAAAAAGTGTATTGCCTTCGGTATATTCCTCCTAAACGTGCTGCTGCCCGCCGGTGCACAGGCGGATTCCATCGAAGGAAAAGTCAGCGTTATCGACGGATCCAGTTTCCAGATCGTGGAGAGTGGTCTCACCGTCAAACTTTTTGGCGTGTCTGCGTGTGCCCTCACCCAACGCGCTCACTATCAAGGAATTTCGTGGCCTTGCGGAGCCGTCGCCGCGGGTTGGCTGACGGAAAACACGCTCGGCTACACTATTCGTTGCATCAAGGAAGGATCGGGCGGATACGCAACCGTTCTTGGCCGCTGCTTCCTGCCGGACGGGTCCGATGTCGCAAAAAAAGCGTTGACTGAAGGTATGGCGATCGCCGCCAGGGCCGAAGGTACTCTGATTGTCCCGGAATATGGGTCTTTCGAAAAAATCGCCCGCTCAAAATCCCTCGGAATCTGGTCGTCCACGTTCAAACTCGACGGCCACACATATCGAAAGTCATTTACCCAATGAGTAAGGAGCCGGGGCGGCCGCGTTCGATGGGCCGCGACGGGAGCGGGGCTTGCACGAAGCGTTCGCAGCACGAGCAGGTCAACCGGGGCCGGACGATGCGGTTCACGATAAACCTACCGGGGACGTATTCCAGTTCCTCGGTCACATCCTCACCGATCCGACGCAAGCGCCCGCCGCAATCGGCACAGGCATCTGCGCCCGGCGTCAATTCGACCTCCATCCGGGGGATGTGGTCCGGGATCGGGCGGCGCTTTGGCTTGTCCCTCTCCTCGATGTCCGGCAGCTTCATCCGCGCCGTCATGGCCGCGGCGGCAATCTCGCTGGTCTCGAGCGCGAGCTGAAGCTGCTCGGCCGTCTCGGACGAGGCCCCGAACCGGTGCGCCCGGTGCCCAGCCAGTTGATGGCGCAGCTTCTCGATCAGTACCGCCTGCGCCTTGACCTCGGCCAGCAGCCGCGCGGTGAAGCTGCGCAACTCCTCGGGGTCTTTCGGCAAGGTCAGGGTTTGATCGAGCATGCAAGAAGTTTATCCCACTGTATTCCTCGTGGGAATCCTTCTCTTGCAGGACAGCCAGATTATCCCGCGGCCAAGGGTTGCCACGTCCGCTGTGGCGCTCGCCAGTCGATCCCTTCCAGCAGCATCGACAACTGTGCAGGCGACAGCGCCACCTTGCCCTCCTTGGCCGAGGGCCAGACGAACCGCCCCTTCTCCAGTCGCTTCAGGAACATGCAGGCCCCCTGGCCATCCCACCAGATGACCTTGACCAGATCACCCCGGCGACCTCGGAAGACAAACAGGTGCCCGGTGAAGGGGTCCTGCTTCAGCACCGCCTCGGCCTGCGCTGCCAAAGCCGCGAAGCCCTTGCGCATGTCCGTCACCCCGGCCGCCAGCCAGACTCGCGTAGTGGCCGGAACCGGGATCAAACCGACAGTCCCCGGATCAGGCGGGCCAGAGATTCCGGGTCGTAGCTGCCGCTGATGCGCATCCGGTGACCGCCAGCCAACTCGATCTCGATGCAGTTGTCGGGAACGGGTGCGGCCACAGGCACCTTACCCTCCGCGACGATCTCCACTGGCAGAAAGCGCGCGATATCGGCCGCGTCGGCATCTGCAAACCGCGGATCGCGCAACCAGGCAAAGACCAGGTTGGCATTCACGTCATAGCGCCGGGCAACCTGACTCACCGATACACCGGGCACGCGCGTCTGCCCGCAGATCATCCGCTTCTCGTCGTCAGACCAGACCCGCCGCTTCCTTCGCTTCGTCACAAGCCACCCCGATAGTGTCCATTATCCGATAGTGGACACTATCCTCTACGCACCAACCTCGGCAGAGCGGCCAGCCCGGACGGTTACTGCAGAGGCCCCCATGGCCGGTGCGGATAGTCGTCGTCACGACCCTCACAGCACCAACTCGTAATGCGTGTTGCGCCCGCCGCCTTCGCCCTTCCGGAGCAGACCGAGGTCCAGTAGAGCCGCGATGTCACGGTTCGCCGTATCCTGCGAGCACTTGGCGATCACCGCCCAATTCGACGAGGTCATCTTGCCTTCGAACCCATCGAGCAGGCGGTTCAGTACCTTGATCTGGCGTTCGTTCAGCGGCAGTGCCGCTGCGCGCTCCCAGAACTGCCCCTTGGCGACGACCGCCGCCAAGACGCCATCGGCACCGTGAATCGCGCGGCCGAGGCAGTCGAGGAACCACAGGATCCACAACGTGACGTCCGTGCCGCCTTTCTGGGTGCGCTCGAGCTGGTCGTAGTAGGCGTTCCTATCGGCCCTGATCTGCGCGGACATGCTGTAGAACCGCTGCGAGCTTCCCTCCGACCGGGCAAGCGCCAGGTCAGCAATGGCGCGGGCGATGCGGCCGTTGCCGTCCTCGAAGGGGTGGATCGTCACGAACCACAGATGCGCTAGCGCCGCCTTGATCACCGGGTCGGTGGTCAGGGGTGCGTTGAACCATGTGAGGAAGGCTTCCATCTCCGCCGCGACCCGCGGTGCGGGTGGGGCCGAGTAGTGAACCTTCTCCCGGCCATATGGCCCGGAAACAACCTGCATCGGGCCGGTACTGTCATCGCGCCAGTCCCCGACGATGATCTTCGTCATGCCGCTGCGGCCGGTGGGAAACAAAGCCGCATGCCATCCGAAAAGGCGCTCGGCGGTGAGCGGGGCCTGAAAGTTCCGCGTCGCGTCCAGCATCACCTCGACGATGCCTTCCACATTGCGATCGGTCGGGGGCAGGGCGCCGATGTCGATGCCAAGCCGTCGGGCGAGGGATGACCGCACCTGTGTGGCATCCAGCTGCTCGCCCTCGATCTCGCTTGTCTTGACGACGTCCTGCGTCAGCGTCTGCAGGACCGCCTCTTCGCGCAGCTTGAAGCCCAGCGCCTGCATCCGACCGATCAGTCGCCCCTGGTCGTGACGGACTGTAGCCAGGGGCGCAGCAATGCTGCCATCCTTCCAAGACAGCTTCGGCCAGTCTGGTTGCTCCCAGATGTACATCCCGATCTCCGCATAATGCGCGGTGATTGTGGGTCGTATTCTCCGCAAGCGCAAGAACAAACGCCGCAAGGTATGCGTAGAATAGCGAGCCTATTCTCCGCAACCGTTGACCGGGGCTTGGCGCATGACGCGTCCCTGCACATCGACGCGGCTCATCTGATCTGGCGCACCGAAGCGGTTTCCGGCGATGATGCCGCCAACCGGAGACACCATCATGCATGCCGATTCCATCCTGCCGAACCTTTTGTCGCCGCCAAGGTTTCTATTCTTCACCGGAAAGGGCGGGGTGGGAAAGACGTCGCTCAGCTGCGCCATCGCCCTTCGCTTGGCGGACAGCGGCAAAAGGGTTCTTCTGGTCAGCACAGATCCGGCCTCCAACCTTGACGAGATGCTGGGCGTTCCGCTTGGTCCGCTGCCAACGCCGGTTCCCGGCACGGCGAACCTCAGCGCCCTGAACGTAGATCCGGAACGGGCGGCGGATGACTACCGGCGGCGCGTTCTCGACCAGATGGGCCCTGCCTCGACCGAGACCGAGCGGTCCACCGTCCGAGAACAGCTTTCGGGCGCCTGCACCACCGAGATCGCGGCATTCGACGAGTTCGTGGGTCTGCTGCTGGAGGACGGACAGGGTTTCGATCATGTGATCTTCGATACCGCACCAACCGGGCATACCCTGCGGCTCCTGAGCCTGCCGAAGGCCTGGACGGGTTTTCTGAAGGACAACGACCGTGGCGCTTCCTGCCTTGGCCCGCATTCGGGCCTGAAGATGCAGGAAGACCGGTTCCGCGCGGCGCTCGCAGCCCTCGGGGACGCAGGCCGGACCAGCATCGTGCTTATGACGCGCCCGGATGCAGGCGCGATCCGCGAAGCCGCCCGCACCTCGGCCGAACTGCGGGAGCTGGGGCTTGCCAACCAGCTGCTTGCGATCAACGGCGTCCTGCAAGTGCCCGTGGGCGCCGATCCCGTCGCCGCGCGGCTGGCCGCGGACCAGGCCGATGTCGTGGGCCGCATGCCGCAGGACCTTGCGGCCTTGCCAAGGTTCGAGGTTCCGCTCCGGCCCTATGACATGGTCGGGCTCGACACCCTGCGGGCGCTTCTCGCGCCCGAGAGCGAGCAGCACGCAGCACCGACCGTGCCGGTCGCGCAGGTCCCGCCTCTCGAGGGGCTGAGCGCGCTGGTGGATGGCCTGGCCGCAACAGGGCACGGATTGATCATGGTGATGGGCAAGGGCGGTGTCGGCAAGACCACGATCGCTGCGGCCATTGCCGTGGGGCTGGCCAAACGGGGGCACGCGGTTCACCTGACCACCACGGACCCTGCCGCGCATGTCGCCTTCGTGGTGGATGGCACCATGCCCGGTCTCACCGTCGACCGCATCGACCCCGAGGCCGAGACGAAGCGCTATGTCGACAAGATCATGTCCAGCAAGGGCCGGGATCTGGATGAACAGGGGCGGGCGTTGCTGCTCGAGGATCTGGCCTCACCCTGTACCGAGGAAGTGGCGGTCTTTCATGCCTTTTCCCGCACGGTGGCGGAGGCGCGGAGCGCCTTTGTCGTGATGGACACCGCGCCGACCGGGCATACCCTTCTTCTGCTGGATGCGACGGGCGCCTATCACCGGCAGATGACGCGGCATCTGGCACCAGATGCGCCGGGGAAGGTGACGACACCGCTGATGCGTCTGCAGGATCCGGACTACACGCGGGTCATCCTGGTCACGCTGCCCGAAACCACACCGGTGTCGGAAGCGGCCGCCCTGCAGGAGGACCTGCGCCGCGCGAGGATCGAACCATACGCCTGGGTGATCAACCGCGCCATGGCGGCATCGGGCACGCAGCACCCGCTCCTGCTGCGCCGGATCGCGGGCGAGGCCCGGCAGATTGCCCGGGTGAAAGACGGGTTGGCACGGCGGGTGTATCTGTTGCCTTTCTCGCCTGCGCCCCTTGTCGGGATAGATGCGCTCGGAAAGCTGAGCTGAGGCATAGCTTGCGGCGGTCCAGAGGTCCGATCCGACTGCCGCAGGAGCACGAACAACGCTGGCTGCCGAATGCCTGGCGCCCGTCAGAAATCGGTTTCCAGGTAGACCCCGGCGCAGTCGTAGGCGACGGCCGCGGCCGTCGCGCCGGTGTTGAGAAACAGCCGCGGCGACAGGAACTGCGTCGCGGCGGGCAGGTCGGCGGTGATCTCCTGCTCGAAGACCTCGTCGACCACACGGACCCATACAGAACTGCCACTCGGCGGCGCCGCCATGCACAGGGTCAAGACACCACCCGTTGTGATGCCGAAGCTTGCGTCTATCTCTCGGTCACGGTCGGCGAGCCGGTGCCGAAGCAGTTAACGGCTGCGTGCAGCGCAAGGGACGTGGCCAGAGCTGCTGTCGATCCGTAAAGCCCAAGCCCGGATCGCCAGACAGTGTTCTCAATCTGACGGCAATCTCACGGTCGTTCAGGCTGTTGGGATCTGCATTCATTCGCGCTCACAGAAGCGCCAACGCTGCAAATGATATCCGTGGCGACAATCATGCTTCGTTCTGGTACTGGGCGGGTGTTACGCCCACGATCTTCCGAAAGGTCCGGCAAAGATGACTTTGGTCGGAGAAACCGCAGTCGAGCGCGACCGACTTCAGCGGTATGCGCCCGCGCCGAAGCATCTCCTGTGCCTTGCTGACACGTTTCTGGATTACAAAGGCGTATGGGGCGATCCCGAAGTCGGCCTTGAACTGGCGCGCAAAGTGAAACGGGCTGATGCCGACGGCAGCTGCTAGATCGTCAAGACTGATGTTTTCGCTTAGCTGGTCTTCGATGAGGTCAATGATGCGTTTGCGTTGGGCCGGGCTGAAGGCGGAGCCGGTATCATCGGCAAGCCGGATCCGGGCATAGCGTCGAAGCAGATGCACCGCAATTTGGTTGCGCAGCGCGTCGATCATCAGGCGCTGCCCCATGCCACCGTTGCGCAGTTCGTTTTCAAGCATCTGGAAGCAGTTGAGCAGAACCGGATCGTCGGCCGAAACCTGATCTTCTATCTCGACGGATTGCGGGTCGCGGCCAAACACGGTCTGCGCCGTGGCCTCGAGGCAGTCATGACCGATGTAGATATGCCTGACCTGGATCGATTCTGCCCAGCACCATGTGGATTGCTCTGCCCGTGTCAAAAGCGAGATCCTGCCCCTGCCAACGGGCGCGCTTTGCCATGATCCGCCACTTGTTCGGCGCATGGTGGTCGGATTTCCGTCGTAGGCTACGATCATGTAATCGCGCATCGCGGGGATGGCGGCGTCCTGGCGATCGTAGTGGTAGCCTTTCATCGTGATGCCCTTCCAGTCCCGACCGGAACTGTCCATCGTGATGGTGCCGGGAATCCACTCGGGGATCCGGTCTGGCGTCACGAGTGCTTTCTGCATCTGGCTCCCCCTCTATTGGCGGTCGGGCCGAGTTGGCGGCCCGGCTTTTCGTGTCATGTCTGAACGGTGTCCGTCTGTTCTTCCAGAACGACGCCCGACCGAGTCAGATCGTCGATCTGCCGTTCCGAAAAACCCGCCTCCTTCAGCAGGGCGCGGCTATGCTGCGCGAACCGTGGCGGGGCGGCGCGAACTGCTCCTGGGGTCCGCGACAGACGTGCTGGAACGCCCGTGCCCTTGTAGCTGCCCACTGACACCACCATTCCACGATGCCGTGTGTGCGGGTGGTCGAGCGCCTCGTTCACGTTGCGCACCACGCCTGCCGGGACACCGGCGCGCAAGAGCACGGGTTCAAGCGCCTGGGCGTCGCTTTCCGCAAGGCGCGCGGACAGGATTTTCGTGATCTCGGCGCGGTGGGCCAGCCGGGCCGCGTTGTCGGCAAAGCGGGGGTCGCGCGGCACGTCGGACAGGCCGAGCACCTCGCAGAGCTTGGCGAATTGGCCATTGTTGCCGACCGCGAGATAGAGTTTGCCGGTACGGGTTTCGAACATGTCGTAGGGCACGATGTTGGGATGTCCGTTGCCGGTGGCAACCGGGACCTTGCCCGACATGAGGCTGTTGGCGGCCTGCGGGTGCATCATGCTGATGGCGCAGTCGTAAAGCGGCACTTCGATGGCTTGGCCCAGCCCGGAGCGGTACCGTTCGATGATGGCCGCCAGAACCGCATTGCAGGCGATGAGCCCGGTGCCGATATCCACGATGGGCGTGCCCATCCGCGTCGGGCCGTTCGCCGGGTTGCCGTTGATGCTCATCAGGCCGGTCATCGCCTGCACCACGGCATCATAGCCGGGAAAGCCGCCCAAGGGACCGTCGGCGCCAAAGCCGGTGACGTGGCAGAGGATGAGGCGGGGAAAACGGTCCTTGAGCACCGCATCATAGCCGAGGCCCCATTTTTCCAGGGCACCGGACTTGAAGTTGTGGACCAGAACGTCGGCGCCTTCCAGCAGGCGCAGGATCACGTTGCGCCCTTCGGGCTTGCCGATGTCGATGGCGATGGATCGCTTGTTGCGATTGGCGCCGGAGAAATAGGCTGAAAGCCCGTCCTTGAAAGGCGGACCCCAGCCGCGCGTCTCGTCACCTTGCGGGGGTTCGACCTTGATGATCTCGGCGCCATGGTCGGCCAGCGTCTGGGTGCAATAGGGGCCGCCCAGCACCCGGCTGAGGTCGAGGACGCGGATGCCGTCAAGCGCGCCGGGCATCACAGCACCTCGCGGTAGAGGGCTGCCACGTCGTCGGCGGACATGTCGCGCGGGTTGGTGTCCAGCAGACGGCTGATGCCTGTCACGACCTCGTTTGCCATGCCGGGAATGGCGGCCTCGGTTACACCAACCTCGGACAGGCGGGACTTGAGGCCGCTGGCTTTCAGCATCCGCTCCATCTCGTCGATCAGGGCAAGGGCGGCCGCCGCGTCGGAGTTGAAATGGCGGGTGGGCAGAAGGAGACGCGACAGGCGGGCGTATTCCACCTCGGCGACGGGCAGGTTGAAGCGCAGGACGGGGCCTGCCACCAGCGCGTTGGCATGCCCGTGGGGGACGTGAAAGCCGGTGCCAAGCGGATAGGACAGCGCGTGGATCGCGCCGACGCTGGCGTTGATGAAGGCCATGCCCGCAAGCGTCGCGCCCAGGAGCATCGCCTCTCGCGCCGCAAGGTCGGTGGGGGTATCCAGCACGCGAGGCAGGTTCTGGCCCAGAAGGACCAGCGCCTTGTCGGCCAGCCCATCCGAAATCGGGTTCTTGCGGGTGCGGCTGGTCGCGGCCTCGATGGCATGGACCATCGCATCAAGCGCGGTGGCTGCCGTGATGGAACGCGGCATCCCGAGCGTGAGCTTGGCATCCAGAAGGGCGATGTCGGGCAGAAGCTGCGGAGCATAAACCGCCTTCTTCTCGTGGCTCTCCGAGGTCAACACCGATACCCAGGTAACTTCCGACCCGGTTCCAGCCGTGGTCGGCACCTGGATCAGCGGCAGACGCCTTCCAGTCACGCGGTCAACGCCGATCATGTCGGCAATCGGCTGGCCGCTGGCCACAGCGACGGCTACGACCTTTGCGGTGTCGAGCGAACTGCCGCCACCGAGGCCGATCACTCCATCGGCACCAAACGCGCAGGCAGCCTCGACCGCCGCCTCGACGACGGCGATGGGCGGGTCGGCCTGCACCTTGTCGAAGATCTCGGCGGCGATGCCTGCGGCGTTGAGGGCCGCGACCGCTTCGGCGGCAAAGCCGCAAGCGACGATCCCCGGGTCGGTGATCACGAAGGCACGGGCAACCGACAGACCCTTCGTCAGGGTGCCAATCTGGGCGAGGCCGCCGCTCTGGCAGACGATCCGGGGGGTGCAGAGGAAGTTGAAATTCATCATGGGCTCCGGTTCGGTCAGGCGGCCGCGGCGTCGCGGATCATGTTCCGCGCGATCAGGACTTGCTGGATCTGGGTGGTGCCTTCGTAGATGCGGAACAGGCGCACATCGCGGTAGAAACGTTCGACCGCGTATTCGGCCATGTAGCCCGCACCGCCGTGGATCTGCACCGCCCGGTCTGCCACCCGGCCCACCATTTCCGAGGCATACATCTTGCAGCAGGCGGCATCGGTGGACACGTTCGCGCCCACATCCTTGCGGCGGGCGGTTTCCTCGATCATGCAGCGGGCCGCGAAGGCTTCGGTGCGGCTGTCGGCCAGCATGGCCTGGATCAGCTGCTTTTCAGCAATCGGTTCACCGAACTGCTTGCGTTCCATCGCATAGGCCAGCGCATCGCGGATAAGCCGTTCGGCGGCGCCGACGCAGACCGCCGAGATGTGCAGCCGACCCCGGTCCAGCACCTTCATCGCGGTCTTGAAGCCCTGGTTTTCCCGCGCCGGTCCGCCGATGATGTTGGCGGCGGGAACGCGGACATCTTCCAGGATCACGTCGCAGGTGTGCGAGCCTTTCTGTCCCATCTTCTTGTCGGGCTGGCCCAGCGACAGGCCCGGCGTTCCGGCCTCGACGATGAAGGCGCTGACGCCGGACGAGCCCTTCGTTTCGGAATTGGTGCGGGCGAAAACCGTAAACACATCGGCGCGCGGCGCGTTGGTGATGTAGCGCTTGGTCCCGTTCAGCACGAAATGGTCACCGTCGCGGCGGGCGGTGGTGCGCAAGCTGCCTGCGTCCGATCCCGCATCCGGTTCGGTCAGCGCGAAGGAGGCGATCATCTCGCCCGAGGCCAGCGCAGGCAGGTATTTGGCCTTCTGCTCCGGCGTGCCGTCGATGATGATGCCCTGAGACCCGATGCCGTTGTTGGTGCCGACCAGCGAGCGGAACACCGGCGAGGTCTGGCCCAGCACGAAGGCGGCCTGCACTTCTTCGGACATGGACAGGCCAAGGCCGCCATATTCCTCCGGGATCGACATGCCGAAAAGGCCCATGTCCCGGATCTCCTGCACGAGCGCGGGCGGGATCGCGTCTTCGTCGGCGACCAGCGCCTCGTTCGGGATCAGGCGTTCCTTGACGAAGCGGTCGAGCGCGTCGAGGAACTGGGCGAGGGTGTCGGAATCTAGGGCCATGGTGTTCTCTGGGGTCAGGGGGCTACGGCCGCCACGCGGCGGACAAGGTCGATCAGGCGGGGCGCGACATCGCTTTCGATCAAGTCGCGCGTCAGGGTTTGCGACGGGCCGCCACAGTTGAAGGCGACAATGGGCGAGCCGTCGTGCGGGATGAACGGCACCGCCACCGCGTTCACGTCGCGCTTCCATTCGGTGAAGGAAGTGCAGTAGCCGCGGGTCTGGTAATCCTCGATCGCCTGTTCGATGCCGGGCTGGACGTTCGGCCAGTTCTCGCCCTCATGCTCGCGCACGGCGTCGATGATCCGGGCGCGCTCGTCCTCGGGGTGGGCGGCGATGCAGGCGCGGCCGACGGCGGTCGTACCCAGCTTGATATGCGCGCCGACCTCGATCGCGAGCGTCACCGCATTGGTGCCCTTGCAGCGTTCCAGATAGACCATCGACAGCCGGTCGCGGCTGGCCATGGCCACCGGCATCCCGGTGTAATCGGCCAGTTCCTGCATGTAGGGCTTGGCGAGTTGTCGCAGGGGCATCCCGGCAAGGCAGGAAAAGCCCAGCGACAGCACCGGCGGGGCCAGCTGGTAGCGGGCGGTGTCGGGATTGTAGCTGAGGTAGCCCAGCTTGTGCAGCGTGTAGGTCAGCCGCGACACGGTGGATTTGCTCAGGGCCGTGCGCTCGGCCAGATCGCGGTTGCCCAGCGCCTCGCCCTCACGGCGAAAGGCGCGCAGAAGTTCAAGGCCACGAGCGAGAGCCACCACGAAATCGCGGTCCTGTTCGTCGTCCTCCGGTTTGTCCTTCCTTGGCCTCACGAGTGTCCCTCCCCAGGACAAATGCTGCGACTTGAATCCTGTCTAAGCCAAAGCTATGGTTCGCGTCAATAGTGCGGAAGAGTTTTCCGCATAGCGGAATACAGGTAATGCCCACCTTGTCCCGCTTGCCCCAAGGAAGAAGCGGGTGGCGCCGCCAATCGAGGACGTGAACATCATGAAAGATTTGGATTACCCGCAGATCCGCCACCTCATCGGCAAGGACTGGCTGGCCACCGCAGCCGCCGGCGACCGGGCAGTCATCAACCCCGCCAACGGGGCAGAAATCGGCCGAATCCCACAGGCCACGGCCGAGGATCTGGAGCGTGCAGTGCGCCGCGCCGAATCGGCCTTTGCGTCGTGGAAGGATCGCGCGCCCACCGATCGTGGCGCAATCCTGCGCCGGTTCGCCGATCTTCTGCGGCAGAACGATGCGATGATCGCCCGCTGGATCACGCTGGATGAAGGCAAGCCGCTGGCCGAGGCGCTTGTCGAGGTGCGGTCGTCTGCCGACCACGTTGACTGGCACGCCGAGGAATGCCGCCGCATCTATGGTCGCATCGTGCCATCGCGCAATCCGACGGTCCAGCATCTGGTGGTGCGCGAACCGGTGGGGGTTTGCCTGGCGATCACGCCCTGGAACTTCCCGCTCAGCCAGGCGGTGCGCAAGGTGGCGGCGGCGCTGGCGTCCGGCTGCACGATGATCCTGAAAGGTCCGGCCGAGGCCCCGGCGGGCTGCCTTGCCATCGCGCGCTTCCTGCAAGAGGCGGGTCTGCCCGAGGGCTGCCTGAACCTTGTCTGGGGCAATTCGGCCTTCATCTCGGAAACGCTGATCGCGCACCCTGTCGTGCGCAAGATCACCTTCACAGGGTCGGTCGAGGTGGGCAAGCATCTGGCCGCGCTGGCAGGCCAACACATGAAGCGGGCAACCATGGAACTGGGAGGCCATGCGCCGGTGCTGGTGTTCGATGATGCAGATGCCGGGGCGGCGGCGCGGGCGCTGGCGGGCAACAAGCTGCGCAATGCCGGGCAGGTCTGCATCTCGCCCACGCGGTTCTTCGTGCAGGCGGGCATTCACGAACGGTTCCTGTCGGAACTCGTGACGGCGTTCGAGGCCGTGAAGGTCGGCGACGGCCTGGCCGAGGGCACGCAGATGGGGCCGCTTTGTCATGCGGGCCGCGTCACGGCGATGGAAAAGCTGGTTGCGGATGCGCGCGAACACGGCGCCGAGGTGCTGACCGGTGGCACGCGGATCGGCAACAGCGGCAGCTTCTACGCGCCCACAATTGTCAACACCCCGGACGACAGCATCGACCTGATGCGCGAGGAACCCTTCGGGCCGGTCGCGGTCGTGTCGCCCTTCCGCGAAATCGAGGACGGACTGGCGCGCGCCAATGGCCTGCCCTTCGGCCTTGCCTCCTATATCTTCACCAACGCGCTGGACCGCGCCGATCGTGCGGCGGCGGGCCTTCAGGCGGGGATGGTCAGCATCAACCACTTCGGTCTTGCACTGCCGGAAACGCCGTTCGGAGGTGTGCGTGACAGCGGCTATGGAAGCGAGGGCGGGACCGAGACTTTTGACGGCTACCTGTCGACCAAGTTCATCTCGCGCAATTCTGCGCCGGTCCGGTGAGGTGTGACATGCCTGTTGATCTTGCACTGAGCGGTGGCACCGCCATCCTGACCATAGACAACCCGCCGCTGAACCTGCTGAGTGCCGAAATTCGGGCGGGCCTTCTGCACGGGATGGACGCGGCGGTAGCGCAGGGCGCGAACCGGCTGATCGTGACCGGGGCAGGCACGACCTTTGTCGCCGGGGCGGATGCCAAGGAGTTCGGTCTGCCTCCGACTGCACCGCACCTGAACGACGTGCTCTTGCACCTCTCACGGCTTCCCATCCCGACCATTGCCGCGATCAATGGCGCCGCATTTGGTGGCGGGCTGGAGATTGCGTTGGCCTGTCGCTATCGCATCGCCGCACCCGGCGCGCAGCTGGGATTGCCCGAGGTGGTTCTGGGCATCGTGCCGGGCGCGGGGGGCACGCAACGGCTTCCACGGCTGATCGGGGTCAAGGCTGCGCTGGACATGATCGTGAACGGCAAGCCCATCGCGGCGGGCAAGGCATTGTCGGTGGGGCTGGTCGATCAGCTTGCCGACGACCCGGTGGCGGCGGCACTGGCGCTGGACGGCACCATCCTTGCCACGGCGCAGGGGCCGGACCAGCGGCCCGCGCCGCTGGCCGATGACGCGGCCGTGGCGGCGATGCAGGCGCAGGCGCAGCGGCGGATGCCGGGCCAGATCGCCCCGCCAGTCGCGGTGAGTCTGGTTGCGGCAACGGCCAGTCTGCCCCTCGCCGAAGGGCTGGCGCGAGAACGCGCGGCGTTTCTGGAGTTGCGCGCCTCGCCGCAGGCGCGGGCGCTGCGGCATGTGTTCTTTGCCGAACGGGCGGCGGGCAATAGGGGGCGAGACTATCCCAAGCCCGCGCGGGACATCGCGACTGCCATTGTGGTTGGCGGCGGCAACATGGGGGCCTCCATCGCCTATGCGCTGGCGACCGCGGGCATTTCCGTGACAGTCGTCGAACGCGATGCGGCGGCGGCGGGGCGGGCCGAGGGAAACCTGCGCAAGCTGGTTGACCATGGTATCGGTCGAGGCACGCTTTCCGCCTCCGAGGGCGCGGCGATCCTGGACCGGCTGACCGCCGTTGTCGGTTATGCCAACCTGCCGCCCGCCGATCTGGCCATCGAGGCGGCCTTCGAGGATTTCGCGGTCAAGCGCGCGATCTTTGCCGAACTTGAAGCCGCCCTGCCGCCAGAGACGATCCTGGCCACCAACACCTCCTACCTTGACGTGAACCGGCTGGCCGATGACCTTCTGAACCCGTCGCGCTTTCTCGGCCTGCATTTCTTCAGCCCGGCGCATGTGATGAAGCTGCTGGAGATCGTGAAGGGGGATCGCACCGCGCCCGAAACGCTGGGCGCGGCCTTCGCGCTGGCGCGGCGCTTGGGCAAGATCCCGGTCCTGTCGGGGGTGTGCGACGGGTTTATCGGCAACCGTATCCTGACGCGCTACCGGCGCGAAGCGAACCTGCTACTGGCGGAAGGCGCGCTGCCCGCCCAGGTCGATGCCGCGATGCAGGGCTTCGGCATGGCGATGGGTCCCTTTGCGGCGCAGGACCTGTCCGGTCTTGACATCGCTTACGCCAATCTCAGGCGGCAGGACGCGGCCGCAGACCCGCGCCACGTGCCCCTGGTCGAGCGGCTGGTCGAGGATTACCAGCGGCTTGGCCGCAAGACCGGCGCGGGGTGGTATGACTATGGACCCGATGGCAAGTCCGCCGTGTCAGCCCTTGTAACGGAGGAAATCCGTAAGGTCTCGACCCGACTGGGCAATGCCCGGCGCAACTTCACAGCCGACGAGATCGTCGAACGGATCACCCTTGCGATGATCGCCGAGGCCTGCGCGATCCTCGAGGAAGGCATCGCCGAGCGACCTCAGGACATCGACCTTGTGCTGGTTCATGGCTACGGCTTTCCGCGCTGGCGCGGCGGGCTGATCCATCATGCCGACAGCCTTGGGGTGAGCGCCCTGGTGGCGCGCTATGGGGCGCTGGCCGCAGCCGATCCGCATGGCTGGTCGGTGCCGCCGCTGCTGGCGCGGCTTGCGGCACAGGGTCTGACCCTGGACAGCCTGAACGCCGCCGATGGCCGCGGCTGAGAACTTTGCCCCGCGTGTGACTGCAGAAGGGCGCAAAACAGCAAGAAGATGCAACACGGCAAGCAAGCACGTTCAATACTGACCACGCCACGACGTGTAGCGTCAAAAGATCAGGATCATGCCGCGAACCCCGCGCCGATGGAGGATCGGACGCAGGGGGAACGGACCGGAACGCCACCTTTGGAGGATGAAATGGCAATCAGCAAAGAAGCCGATACACTGCGTGCGCTCTATCAGAGCTGGACCGACCAGATGGTCGCGAACCCCAACCTGACGATCGCAAACCTGCGCAGCATGTTCGATGAATGGGGCCAGCCCGCGCTGGAACCGGAGAACGTCACCTATAAGAGCGACCACGTCGGCGGGGTCGAGGCGATCTGGGCGTTCCCCGTGGGTGCCGACACCAAGCGCGTGATCGTCTACACCCATGGCGGCGGCTTTGCCGTCGGTTCGGCCGACAGCCACCGCAAGATGGCGGGCCATCTTGCCAAGGCGCTGGGCGTGACCGCCTGCATTCTGCACTACCGCCGTGCGCCGGAACATCCCTTCCCCGCCCAGATCGAGGACGCGGTTGCCGCCTACAAGGCGCTGCTGGCCAAGGGATTTGAGGCGAAGAACATCCTGACGGCAGGCGACAGCGCCGGGGGTAACCTCGCCATCGCCTCGGTGCTGAAGTTCCGCGACCTTGGCCTGCCCCTGCCGGGGGCCGTGATTGCCTATTCGCCGTGGCTGGACATGGCGCTGCGCGGCAAGACGCTGGAAACCAATGCGGCGACCGATGCGCTGGTCGGCAAGCCGATCCTTGAGGCGATGGCCGGCATGTTCCTCGGCGGCGCCACTGATCCGCTCAACCCGCTCGCCAATCCGCTGGAAAACGACTTCACTGGCTTCCCGCCGCTCTACATCAACTGCGGTGGCGCCGAGACGCTGCAAAGTGACTCGGAAACCCTCGCTGCCAAGGCGAAGGCTCAGGGCGTGAAGGTGACACTTTCGGTGGTTCCCGGCATGCAGCACGTCTTCCCGGCCCTGGCGGGCCGTGCCCCCGAGGCCGATCAGGAACTGGCGCGCATCGCCGCTTGGTATCGCGCGCTCTGATCCCCCCGCCCCGGCGCCGCCCGACGGCGCGGGGCACCCCCCCACCTTTCATAACAGTCAACCGGCACCTCACCCGCGGTTCGCGGGGCGGCGGTGTCATGCTCTGGGAGGAGTAGCATGACCAAATCTCTGGAAACCACCAAGACCAAGGGCGCCGATTTCGACGCCGTCGTGATAGGCGCGGGCTTTGGCGGCCTGTATTCCGTCTACAAGCTGCGCAACGAGCAGGGCCTGAACGTCAAGGCCTTCGACAGTGCGGGCGATGTGGGCGGCACCTGGTACTGGAACCGCTATCCCGGCGCGCTGTCCGATACCGAAAGCTTCGTCTACCGCTATTCCTTCAGCGGCGAGCTTTTGCAAAAGGGCCGCTGGAAGACCCGCTATCTGACGCAGCCCGAAATCCTCGACTACATGAACGAGGTCGCGGACACCTACGATCTGCGCCGCAGCTACCAGTTCAACACCCGCGTTACAGCGACCCATTTCAACGACGAAACCGGTCTGTGGCATGTCACGACCGACAAGGGCCAGATAGTGACCTGCAAGTATCTGATCACGGGTCTCGGGCTCCTGTCCGCAACGAACACACCGAAGTTCAAGGGCATCGACAGCTTCAAGGGACAGGTGCTGCACACCGGCGCCTGGCCTGAGGGGATTGACCTCAAGGGCAAGCGCGTGGGTGTGATCGGCACCGGCTCCACGGGGGTTCAGGTCATCACCGCGACGGCGCCGATTGCCGGGCATCTGACGGTGTTCCAGCGCTCGCCCCAGTATGTCGTGCCGATCGGCAACACGCCCCAGGACGAGGCGACCATCGCCCAGCAAAAGGCCAACTACGATGACATCTGGAAGCAGGTCAAATCGTCGGTTGTGGCCTTCGGCTTCCAGGAAAGCACCGTGCCGGCGGAAACCGCTTCGCCTGAAGAACGCGAGCGCGTGTTCGAGGCCGCATGGCAGCGCGGCGGCGGTTTCTACTTCATGTTCGGCACGTTCTGCGACATCGCGACCAGTCAGATCGCAAACGATGCGGCGGCCGACTTCATCAAGAAGAAGATCAGGGAAATCGTGAAGGATCCCGCAACCGCAAAGGCGCTGACGCCGCGCGACATCTACGCCAAGCGGCCCTTGTGCGGGGACAACTACTACGAGGTCTACAACCGTCCGAACGTGACCCTCGCCGATGTAAAGGCCGACCCGATTGCCGAGTTCACCCCGACCGGCATCCGGCTGGAAAGCGGCGCGGAACACGAACTGGATGTGGTGATCTTCGCCACCGGATTCGACGCGGTGGACGGCAACTACGTCAAGATGGACATGCGCGGCCGCGGGGGCGTGACCATGCGGGACAAGTGGAAGGACGGCCCGCTCGGTTACCTTGGCATGATGGAGACGGACTTCCCGAACCTCTTCATGATCCTTGGCCCGAACGGCCCCTTCACCAACCTGCCGCCGAGCATCGAAACGCAGGTCGAGTGGATCGCCGACACCATCGAGATGATGGAAGCCAAGGGTCTGTGCTGCATCGAGCCGACCGAGGCCGCCCGCGACGAATGGGTCACGCTCTGCCGGACGATCGCCGACATGACCCTGTTCCCGAAAGCCGAAAGCTGGATCTTCGGTGCGAACATCCCCGGCAAGAAGAACGCGGTGATGTTCTACATGGCGGGCATCGGCAATTACCGCAATGCGATCAATGCGGTGAAGGACAGTGGTTATCAGACCATGATCTTCGACCGCGAGATGGCAAGCGCCTGACGCAGCGGAACACACGGCGGGCCGGGCAGGATTCTGCCCGGCCCATCGCTGTGCGCCAAGAAAACCACACAGCAAAAAAAGGGAGAGAGTCTGTGGGACGTGTATCTGGAAAAGTCGCCCTCGTGACGGGTGCTGCAATGGGGATGGGCAAGTCCCACTCCGAACTTCTGGCGCGCGAAGGCGCGCATGTCTTCGTCACCGACCGCGACGTGGCGGCGGGTGAGGGGGTTGCCAAAGGCATCGTGGCCGCTGGCGGCAAGGCCGACTTCATCAGGCATGACGTGGCAAGCGCAGCCGACTGGGCCAACGCCATTGCCACCGTGCGCGCCAAGGCCGGGCGGCTCGACATTCTTGTCAACAACGCGGGCGTGCTGATCCTGAAGCCCCTGCACGAAACCACGCCCGAGGAATTCGACCTGACGATGAACGTCAACGTGAAGGGCGTCTATCTGGGCATCCGGGCCGCCGTGCCGCTGATGAAGGAAGCGGGCAAGGCGTCGATCGTCAACATCTCGTCGATCTACGGCATCGTCGGTGCGGCGATGGCGGGGGCCTATATCGGCTCCAAGGGTGCTGTGCGGATGCTGACGAAATCCTGCGCCGTCGATCTGGCGGATACCGGGATCCGGGTGAACTCGATCCACCCCGGCGTCATCGACACGCCGATGACCAAGGACCTGCTGCACGCCGATCCGGCCACGCGGCAGGCGATCCTGGGATCGACGCTGCTCAAGCGCCCGAGCAAGCCCGAGGAAGTGTCGAACGCGGTGCTCTTCCTTGCGTCCGACGAAGCCTCGTTCGTCCATGGTGCCGAGATCGTCGTCGACGGCGGCTATACCGCAAACTGACCCCAAAGCCTGCCCTGTCCGCCCGGCTCGACCGGGCGGACAGGGGATTTGAGAAAGGAAGCCCTCCCATGAAGGTATTGGTCCCGGTCAAGCGGGTGATCGACTACAACGTGAAGGTTCGGGTCAAGGCGGACGGGTCGGGGGTTGACCTTGCGAACGTCAAGATGTCGATGAACCCCTTCGACGAGATCGCGGTGGAAGAGGCGATCCGGCTGAAGGAGAAGGGCGTCGCGACGGAGGTCGTCGTCGTCTCGATCGGCGTCAAGCAGGCGCAAGAGACGCTGCGCAATGCGCTTGCGATGGGCGCGGACCGGGCGATCCTGATCGAGGCCGCCGCCGACGTCCACACCGATATCGAGCCGCTGGCCGTGGCCAAGCTGCTGGCTGCGGTCGTCAAGGAAGAGGCGCCGGGCCTCGTCCTCTGCGGCAAGCAGGCGATCGACAACGACATGAACGCCACGGGCCAGATGCTGGCCGCCCTGCTGGGCTGGAGCCAGGCGACCTTCGCCTCCGAGGTCGCCATCGAGGGCGACACGGCCCGCGTGACGCGCGAGGTGGACGGCGGGTTGCAGACGATTTCGGTCAAGCTGCCGACCATCATCACCGTCGATCTGCGCCTGAACGAGCCGCGCTATGCGTCCTTGCCGAACATCATGAAGGCCAAGGCCAAGCCCTTGGCCACCAAGACGCCCGCCGACTATGGCGTGGACGTCTCGCCCCGCCTGACGGTGGTCAAGACCGTTGAACCGGCGGGCCGCAAGGCGGGGGTCAAGGTGGCTTCCGTGGCCGAGCTGATCCAGAAACTGAAAGACGAAGCGGGGGTGATCTGAGATGGCCGTTCTTCTTCTTGCTGATGTGGTCGATGGCAAAATGGCGACCGACCAGGTGGCCAAGGCGCTGACCGCGGTGATGTCGCTGGGTCCGGTGACGGTGCTGGTCGCCGGTCCGGACGCCACTGCCGCAGCGGCCGAGGCCGCAACGCTGGACGGCGTGGCCAAGGTGCTTCTGGCCGAGGATGCGGCCTATGCCCATGGCTTGGCTGAACCCACCGCCGCGCTGATCGTGTCGCTGGCGGGCGACTACGAGCACATCGTCGCCGCCTCGGGCGCGCTGTCGAAGTCGGTGCTGCCGCGCGTGGCCGCGCTGCTCGACGTGATGGTGATCTCGGAAGTTCTCGCCGTGCATGACGGCTCGACCTTCGACCGCCCGATCTATGCCGGGAACGCGATCCAGACGGTCAGGACCTCGGATGCGAAGAAGGTCATGACCATCCGCACCGCGACCTTCGATGCGGTCGGCAAGGGCGGCAACGCCCCGGTCGAGAAGGTCTCGGCCAGCGTGGACGGCAGTCTCTCGGCCTGGGTCGAGGACAAGGTGGCGTCCAGCGACCGTCTGGAGCTGACCTCGGCCGGGATCGTGGTCTCGGGCGGGCGCGGCGTGGGCAGCCAGGCCGACTTCGCGCTGATCGAGAAGCTGGCGGACAAGCTGAATGCCGCTGTCGGGGCGTCCCGGGCGGCGGTGGACAGTGGCTACGCGCCGAACGACTGGCAGGTCGGCCAGACCGGCAAGGTCGTGGCGCCGGACCTTTATGTCGCGGTCGGCATCTCGGGTGCGATCCAGCATCTTGCGGGGATGAAGGACAGCAAGGTCATCGTCGCCATCAACAAGGACGAAGAGGCTCCGATCTTCCGGGTCGCCGACTATGGCTTGGTCGCCGACCTCTTCACGGCCATCCCGGAGTTGATCGAGAAGCTGTAAGCCTGCTACATTTGGAGCATCAATATGACCGACGTCTTCATCTGCGACTACATCCGCACGCCGATCGGCCGGTATGGCGGGGCACTGTCGTCGGTGCGCCCCGACGATCTGGGGGCCATTCCGCTCCGCGCGCTGATGGACCGCAACGCCGGCGTGGATTGGGAAGCGGTGGATGACGTGATCTTCGGCTGCGCTAATCAGGCGGGCGAGGACAACCGTAACGTGGCGCGCATGTCGCTGTTGCTGGCAGGTTTGCCGGTCGGAGTGACGGGGACCACGATCAACCGGCTTTGTGGCTCGGGGATGGACGCGGTGCTGACCTCGGCCCGCCAGATCGCCGCCGGCGAGGCGCAGCTGGTCATCGCGGGCGGTGTCGAAAGCATGAGCCGCGCCCCCTTCGTGATGCCCAAGGCCGACAGCGCCTTTTCCCGCAACGCCGAGATCTGCGACACCACCATCGGCTGGCGGCTGATCAATCCGGCGATGCATGCGGCCTGGGGCACGGATTCGATGCCGCAGACCGGGCAGAACGTGGCGGATGACTACGGCATCAGCCGCGAGGCGCAGGACGCGATGGCGCTGGCCAGCCAGGCCAAGGCGTCGGCCGCGCAAGCCAACGGGCGCCTCGCGCAAGAGATCACCCCGGTGACGATCCCGCAGCGCAAGGGCGAGGCGCTGGTGGTGGACCGCGACGAACACCCCCGCGCCACGACCCTCGACTCGCTGGGCAAGCTGAAGCCCCTGTTCCCGAACGGCTCGGTCACGGCGGGCAATGCCTCGGGCGTCAACGATGGCGCGGCAGCGCTGATCCTCGCCTCGGCGGCAGCTGCGCGCGTGCATGGGCTGACGCCGATCGCCCGCATCCTCGGCGGGGCGACCGCGGGCGTGCCGCCGCGCATCATGGGCATCGGCCCGGCGCCCGCGAGCCAGAAGCTGATGGCGAGGCTCGGTCTGACGCAGGCCGATTTCGACGTGATCGAACTGAACGAGGCCTTCGCCGCGCAAGGCGTGGCCACGCTGCGCCAGCTCGGGATCGCCGACGACGATACTCGGGTGAACCGCAACGGCGGGGCGATTGCGTTGGGTCATCCTTTGGGCATGTCGGGTGCGAGGATCACCGGCACGGCGGCGCTGGAATTGCGCCACACCCACGGCAGGCGCTCACTCTCTACCATGTGCATCGGCGTGGGGCAGGGCATCGCCATCGCGCTGGAACGGGTGTGAGTGTCCCTATATCTGCTCTGTCCTTTCGAATCCTTGACGAGCCGGAGTGCAGAGGCGCAGCCTTGCCGGGTGCTGGTCATGCGATTTTCGCTGATTGGGGAGACTGCACATGGTCGAGATTGTCAGGGGCAAGGAGGTCACTATCCGGTTCGACGCGTCGTTGTGCGTCCACTCGCGCAACTGCGTTCTGAGCCATCCCGAGGTCTTTGTGCCGAATGTGAAGGGTGAGTGGATCTACCCCGATGCCGCGTCCGTCGAGACGGTCATGCTGATCGGCCTCACCTGTCCGTCGGGAGCGATCAGCGTCAGCCGCAATGACGGCGCGCAGACCACGGAACAGTCGCCAGTGGTGAACACGGTTCGGGTGCGGGAAAACGGCCCCCTGGCGATCGAGGCGGACCTGCGGTTGCGCGGAGAACCGCTGGGCCGGGTGCGGGCCACCCTCTGCCGCTGCGGCCAATCGCAGACCAAGCCCTTCTGCGACGGCTCGCATACCGCTGCCGGATTCGCAGCGACGGGCGAACCGGCGGCAAAGGACACCCCAACGCTGGAGGCGCGCGACGGGCCCGTCGATCTGCTGCCGCAACCGAACGGGCCGTTGAAGACCACCGGCAACCTGGAGGTCGTCAGCGGCACGGGCCGGACGGTCAACAAAGTGCGTCAGGCCTTTTTCTGCCGTTGCGGCGCGTCGCAGAACAAGCCGTATTGCGATGGCAGCCACAAGGCGGCTGGCTTCGTGGCGGAGTAGCGGGCGAAGGCGCGGCCGGGCGTCTTGCTTCGCGTTCGGCTTCTGCAGCCAAGGGCAACCACCCGGCAGTCGCCCAGGATTTCAAGGCGGCCGTTGCGGACGTGGACGCGGTTCCTTTCGTTACACCGGAATAGAACCTCTCGATCCCGGGTGGGCTGCGGAACGCCATCGACTGGACGAGCCGCCCCCGAGGACAGAACTCGTTAAACCGTAAGCCATTGGGCATCATCGGAACCTCGCCTGGGGCTATCGGCACTGCCGTTGGACAGCAGTACCTGAAGAGCATCCTTAGCTTCTGCAACTCCCCGATGATGAATGCGATCGAAGCCTATATCCAGTTCACGCCGGACCTGATTTCCGACGATGGCAATGTCAGCGTTGGATCGACCGAGACGTTCCTGCGCAATTATTTGAGCGACTTCAGCAACTTCGTCGAGCGGGTTCCGACTGACTGTCCTCGCACCACGTAGCATTTCGGGGGCGGGAACGCTGCGACGCACAACACTTTCTAACTTTACAAATTGAAGATAAATCGTGAAGTTGAGGCAGATAACTTTTGGGAATATTGATCTTGACCGAGCCCCGTTTCGCCACTCGCCTGAACTCCTTCGCTTCCGCAGCGCACATTGCGTGGCCGGGTATCAAAGGCAAACCCAGCGTCTTGCAGATGGCCGAGCGCGCCGCGCGCGTTCAGGGCCTGACTGACCTTGATCTCAATTTTCCCGATCATCTTGGCGAAGATCCGCGCGAGTTGGCAAAGAAGCTAGGCGATCTCGGGCTTGCGATTAACGGCTTTGCCATGCGCTATTACACCAACCCGGCATTCAAGCTCGGGGCGTTCACCCATCCTGACGCTGCTGTCCGGCGGGAGGCAATCGATCTTACCAAGAAGGGGATCGACGCTGCCCGCGAGGTGGGTTCAAGCCTCATGACGCTGTGGCTCGGCCAAGACGGTTTCGACTACGCGTTCCAGGCGGACTACGCCCGCTTGTGGCAACACGAAATTGATGGAATTCGTGAAGTTTGTGAGCATGATCCCGATTGCATGATCAGCATCGAGTATAAGCCGAACGAGCCGCGATCCTACAGCCTGATGCCTGATGCGGCAACGACGCTGCTGGCGATCCGCGATGTTGGTGCAGACAATCTTGGTGTCACGCTCGACTTTGCCCATGTTCTTTATGCCGACGAGCAACCGGCCTTTGCTGCAGCCCTGATTGCCAGACACAGCAAGCTTCTCGGCGTCCATCTGAACGATGGTTATGCCAAGCGGGACGATGGTCTCATGGTTGGCGCCGTACACACGGTCCAGACAATTGAACTGCTGCGGCAGATCCGTCGTGATGGCTACGACGGTGCCATCTATTTCGACACATTCCCAGACATGACCGGACTTGATCCGGTTCACGAATGCGAGGTGAACATCGCGACCGTCAAGCGGATGCTGAATGTCGTTGATCGCCTCGAGCAGGACAATCGCCTCACTGGTGCGATTGACCGCCAGGATGCCGTGGCGGCCCAGGCCATTTTGCAGGAGCTGATGCTCGGGGCCAACACGTAACGCCATTATCATGAAACTCGGGAGGAACCGATGAATAGACTTTTGACGCTTGCCGTGGCGGCGAGCCTCTGGGCCGGCGCAGCCTTTGCTCAAGATCTTGCCCCGCTCAATTCTGACTCTGAGCCAGATCGGATGGACTGGTCTGAACTGGAAGCAAAGTTCGGCGCATTTCCGGCAATCCCCGCCGGTACCAAAGCCGGTGGCGTTTCCAAGACCCTGACGAACGAATACTGGCGTTCGCTCGGCGAGGGCTACAAGGCCTTTGCCGATAGGGTCGGCGTCGAGAGTGTCTATCAGGCCGCGCAAAGCGAGGGAGACCAGCTGGGCCAGCTGACGATTGCCGAAGGCATGGTCACGCAGGGCTATAACGTTCTTCTCCTGTCGCCGCAGACCGACGCCAACCTGCAGCCGATCATGGAGCAGGCCAAGGCTGCCGGCGTGCCGGTCGTCAATGTAAACGACGCCGTTATCCCGCAAGCCGAGCACTATGTCGGAAACGTTCAGCGCGACAATGGCGTGCGCGTCGCCAAGTGGTTCATCGATAATCGCCCGGAAGGTGGCAAGGTTGCCATTGTTGAAGGACAGGCCGGTGTCTATGCGGCCGTGCAGCGGACCGATGGCTTCAGAAAGACAATTGAAGAATCCGGCAAGTTCCAGGTCGTGGCCAGCGTGCCCGGCAACTGGGATCGCCAGATGTCCTATGATGCGGCAACCAACATCCTGCAGCAGCATCCGGATCTCGTTGGCTTCTATGCTAACAATGATGGCATGGCGCTTGGCATCGTCGAAGCGGTAAAGGCCGCCGGCCTGCTTGAAAAGGTTGCCGTTTTCGGCACAGACGGTATTTCCGATGCCTATGCCTCGATCAAAGCAGGTGAGCTGACTGGCACCGTCGACAGCTTCCCGGTTCTGACCGGTGAAGTTGGTATGGAAGTCGCTCTGCGTCTCGTCGCCGGCCAGGATCTGCCGCGTGTCGTCGCAACACCCCAGGCGCTGATCACCAAGGACAATGTCGCCGAGTTCCAGGGCGAAGGCGTCGATCTTCGTGCCGTGCTGATGAAGGCTGCCGGCAAGTAAGGCCTCCCAAGGCAGGTGGTCGGTCCGCTCTGGACCGGCCGCCGATCCTCACGAAGGGCACAGAGATCATGACCACTGCCAGACTAGCTTTCGAAGGCATGACGAAGGTGTTTCCGAGCGTACGTGCCCTGTCCGATGTCTCCTTTCAGATTGCACCCGGCGAAATCCATGCACTGCTTGGTGAAAACGGGGCAGGTAAGTCGACCCTGCTGCGTATCTTGTCCGGGGTCTTCAAGCCGACAAGCGGGCAGCTTTTGATCGATGGCGTGGCTCAGGCCTTCAGGACACCTGAGAGCGCTCGCCTTGCCGGTGTTGCGATGATTCACCAGGAACTGCAGCAAGTGCCGCACCTGACCGTCGCCCAGAACATGTTCCTAGGGCACCCGATTACCTGGGCAGGTGGGCTCTTGGTAAACCGGCGCGAGCAGGAAAGGCGGGCTGCCGAAGCGCTAGCGATGATCGATGCTTCGATTGATCCCGCAGCGCCGATATCGTCACTGAAAGTGGCGCAGCGGCAGGTGGTCGAAATCGCCCGCGCTTTGCTCGACAAGGCCAAGATTATTGCCATGGACGAGCCAACTTCAAGCCTCACGCCGAGCGAATTTGAGAGCCTTGCGGAGGTCATCAAGCGGTTAGCCGCGAGCGGCGTAACAATCATCTATGTTTCCCACAAGATGGACGAGGTATTCGGAATCTGCGAGCGCGCAAGCGTGATGCGGGACGGCCGGCTGGTTGGTGTCGTTGACCTCAAGCAGACTGAGCCGGCCGACGTCATCTCGATGATGGTCGGCAGGGAACTGCAGGCAGAAGAGCATGTGTCCCACGCGACCCGGGATGTCCGTATCGAAGCGCGCAATCTCTCCTCTGCCAAGGTCCGGGATGTTTCCTTTGACCTACACAAGGGGGAAGTGCTCGGCATTGCCGGTTTGGTTGGTTCTGGCCGCACGGAACTGCTTCGTCTCATCGCGGGTGCCGATAGGGCGACTGGCGGAACCATCCAGATCGACGGGTCGACCCTGACACTTTCCAATCCGCGTGCTGCCATTGCGGCGGGTATTGGCCTTCTGCCTGAGGAACGCAAGCGTGAAGGCATAATTCCCGGCCGTTCGGTTACCAACAATGTCGCGCTGCCATCGATGAAACGTTTCGCGCCCGCTGGCATCATCCGGCATGGGGCCTTGAGGCGTACAGCGGCCGAATTGTTGACCCGCGTCAACCTTCGCCCGTTTCTGCTCGATCGACCAATTCGCCTGTTCAGTGGTGGCAATCAGCAGAAGGCAATCATTGCCCGGTGGCTGGCCGCGGGATCCAAGATTTTGCTGTTCGACGAGCCGACACGTGGCATCGATGTCGGTGCCAAGTCCGAAATCTACAATCTCATCGAGGAACTCGCCTGCGAAGGTCATTCCGTGGTGGTCGTTTCATCTGAACTCCCCGAAGTCATGCGTGTGTCCGACAGGGTCCTCGTCATGCGCGAGGGGACGGTGGTGGCCGAACTGCAGCGCGAAGAACTCACAGAGCAAGCCATTGTTTCTCATGCCGTCGGCAAGGGACTTCGTGCCCCCGCCCGGCAAAGCCAACAGGAATGAATGTCATGTCCGATACAACGCTTCATGCGGCCGCAACACAGTCGAAACTGCTTGGATCATTGTCTCTTCGCGATGCCGGCACTTTGATCGGACTGATTATCATCATCGCTATCTTCGGCCTGCTCGTTCCCGATTTCCTGTCGCAAAGGAACCTCGTCAACATCCTGCAGCAATCGAGCATCAATGCCTGCCTGGCGCTCGGTATGACGCTGGTCATCATCTCCGGAGGCATTGATCTTTCGGTCGGCCCTACGGCTGCCATCGCCGCCGTCATTACGGCAGCCCTTTTGGTCTCTGGTACGCCGATCCCGCTCGCTATTCTAGCCGGCCTTGGCATTGGCGTCATCTGTGGCTTGGTCAACGGTGTTCTCGTTGCCTATATCGGACTTCAGCCCTTCATCGTGACGCTTGGAACGCTCAGCACCTATCGCGCTATTGCCCTGATCTATACCGGAGGCAATCCGGTCTTTGGACTGCCACCGGAGTTCCGCTCCCTGTTTAATGGATCGGTCGCCGGCATTCCCAACTCGGTCCTTATGGTTGCAGTTGTGGCAATCCTTGCCTGGGTTCTTCTCAAGAAGACACCACTTGGCGAGTATCTGCTGGCTGTCGGCGGCAATGAAGAGGCCGCTTATGTGGCTGGCGTGCCGATCGCGATCACCAAGATCACGGCCTATGTGATCTCCGGTGCGTTGGCAGCCCTTGCCTCGATGATCCTGATCGGACGCCTGGGTGCTGCCGAACCTATCCTTGGCAACCTTTGGGAACTGGACGCGATCGCGGCTGCAGCCATCGGCGGCGCCTCCTTGATGGGTGGCAAGGGCAGTGTCGTCGGTACGCTTCTTGGTGCGATCATTCTCGGTAGCATGCGCAATGGTCTCACGTTGATGAACGTTCAGGCCTTCTATCAACTGCTGGCGACCGGCCTTATAATTCTCGTGGCGATGATGATCGATCGCGTAACGAGAGGCCGTGGATGAATTCCCTGAATGACTTGAAGGCGGTAGGCCCGCGCATCCGAATGATGATGCCTCATCTCACGCCCCTGGAGGCGCGGGTCGTTGAAACTGTGTTTGCGCTGCGCAATTTCACAGACGAAACGGCGCTGAAGGACATCGCGGCAGAAGCGGGGGTATCCGAAGCGATGGTGGTCAAGATCACCAAGAAGCTCGGTTTTTCCGGCTACCGAGACTTCAGGTCTGCCGTCACACAGTACAATCAGCTGCCGACTGCTGAAATGCATCAGGAACTGTCGATCGAGGATACCTCTCGCGAGATCATCCAAAAGGTGTTCCGGACCTCGATCAACGCACTCGAAGAGACGCTCGCGATCATAGACATGGACGCCTTCGATCGTGCGGCGGATCTGGTCAATCAGTCTGGGCAGCGTGATTTCTACGGTGTTGGCGGATCAGCCCAGATTGCCCGCGATGTCGCCCACAAGTTCTTGCGCATTGGCATTCGTGCCAACGTACAGGACGATTCGCATATGATGCTGATGTCAGCCGCGCTGCTCGGTCCGCAGGACATCGCTATTGGATTTTCCCATTCCGGCAATACGACGGCCGTCATCGAGGCAATCCAGTTGGCTCGGAAGAACGGCGCGCGAACGATTGCGATTACCAACTACAATTCATCCGCGCTGGCGCAGGTGGCCGATATCGTTCTCTGCTCCACGGCTCAGGGCTCACCGCTGATGGGGGAGAATGCCGCCGCTCGCATTGCTCAGCTCAACATTCTGGACGCCCTCTTCGTTGCCGTCGCGCAAAGGAATTACGGTGTCGCGGAGAAGAACCTGCAAAAGACAATGGCTGCGGTCATGTCGAAACGCAAAGACAAGATTGTGTAAGGAAGCATGTCTCAGGTCATCGTTTTTGGAAGCCTTCATTACGACATTATCGTCCACGGCCCAGGACGTCCACGCAAGGGCGAGACCGTGGCCGGCGAGCGCTGGTTGCCAAAATGCGGTGGCAAGGGTGGCAATCAGGCAATAGCTGCGGCCAAAACCGGTGTTATCACGGCAATGATCGGCGCCGTAGCCGATGACGAATTCGGACGCGTTCTCGTGGCTAACCAGGTAAGTGGACAGGTCGACAGCAGGTTCATTCGCGTCGTCGAAGGTGCCGGAAGCGGCATGAGTGTGGCGATTTTCGACCAGGACGGTGACTACGGCGCGGTGATCGTGTCGGGTAGCAATCTTGATTTGGGACAGGTCGATGTCGATGCTGCTGCTGAACTCTTTGCCCAAGGCGGCGTCCTCGTCCTGCAGAACGAGATCCCAGATGCGGCAAATGTGGCAGCGGCGCGGGCGACGCGATTGGCAGGAGGCCGTGTCATACTCAATGCGGCACCCGCGCGGGAGCTTTCGACGGACCTCATAGGGCTCGTGGACGTTATCGTCGTTAACCAGGTCGAAGCTGAGCAACTTACCCGGGGTCCGGTTGTAGAAACTCTTGAGGGCGCACTGGGTGCGGCCCGCCTTCTGGCCCAAATCTATCCTGTTGCCGTGGTGACAGCCGGCGGCGAAGGTGTGGCCTGCGCTACGGCTGAGGGGCTGGAGTTGGCGGTGCCCGCGCTTAAAGTGGAGCTTGTCAGCACGCATGGTGCCGGTGACGAATTTACGGGTGTGCTAGCCGCCGAACTTGCAAGGGGCATGGAGATCACAGTCGCCATTGATGCCGCCAATCAAGCCGCTGCTTCCCTTGTCAGCGGAGTGAGTCTGAGAGTCGGCTAGTGCAACGAGTACTAAGTTGAAGAATTGGTGTCATACGGCGCTTTCTACGGCTGAAGTTCCATAATTACTATTATCGGTGCAGCCCCTATAGCAGGGTGCGCGCTATTCCCAAGTGCGACTTCTGTTTGAAACCAATAGGTTATCAAACAGGAGGATTGTGTCATGGGATCAAAATACAGCCACCTGACGCTGGAGGAGCGCCGCAAGATTGAACGCTGGCGCCAGGCGAAAGTGTCACCTTGCCGAATGGCGAAGATCCTTGGGCGGCACCGATCAACGATTTTTCGAGAATTGAAACGCAACCATTTTCAAGATGAACAGTTGCCGGACATCGTCGGCTATTTTGCTGTGGCGGCCCACCAGGAATGCGCCACGCGTCGGTCACGAAAACGAAAACTGATCAAGCATTCGGATCTGCGTCATCTTGTGACCGATCGCATCAAGGATGGCTGGACGCCGGAACAGATTGCCGGACGCATGAGATACGAAGGCGCCTCCCACCGGGTCTGCCAGGAAACGATCTACCGTTATATCTATTCGAAGGAAGGCCTTGCCCAGGAGCTGTGGTGGTACTTGCCGACACATCGAAAGTCTCGAAAGCCCAGACGAGCGAGAAAGCGCCTGCCACCCAAATTCCATCGTGACGTCAGCATCTTGTTCCGGCCAGATGCCGTGGCACATCGGCAGGAGTTCGGGCACTGGGAAGGTGATTTAATGCTGTTCAAACAGCACTTTGGTTCTGGCAACGTTACGTCCCTGGTGGAACGCGTCACCCGGTTCACCTTGCTTTTAAAGAATGACAACAGAAGAACACATTTGGTGCTTGGCAAGGTCATCGATGCGATCCGCCACCTGCCAATCCGTTCCCGAAAATCCATCACGTTCGATCGAGGAACCGAGTTTGTGGCCTGGCCGCATCTTCAAGCGGAAATCGGTACACAAACCTGGTTCTGTGATCCATCTGCCCCCTGGCAGAAAGGCACCGTGGAAAACACCAACCGACGTGCCCGACGATGGCTTCCCCGCAAACTCAATATGAGCCGGGTCACCGATCTTGAGTTGAAAGGGATCTGTGACCGGCTCAATGCGACGCCCCGGAAATGCCTTGGTTGGAAGACGCCGGCCGAAGTCTTCAGGGAGAAGATGCTGGCGCAATGAGTGAACGCCCCCTACCCTTGCAATCCGCAGAAGTCGCACTTCAAGTATCGCTCACAAGCCATTTAGTAATGCGACACTTGGGCCAGTTAGAGATGCGACACCTCCCGTCCGTCTGACGCTGGTCAATATCAACGTTGGAAGGAAGACTGGCTTCGGCACGCCTAAGCGCTGACGGAGCTGCAATGTCTTTGATCACCATGTCGCAACATGAACTAAACCGGCTGGAAGCCATCCAGAAGATCCGCGATCGAAGATTGAGTATCGTTGACGCTGCCAGGCTTCTGAGCCTCAGCCGGAGCCAGGTCCATCGGCTCTTGCAGGCTTACGAGCGTGACGGTGCCGCTGGTCTTGTTTCCGGCAAGCGTGGCCGTCCCAGCAACCGCCGTCACAGCGACGAGTTTCGCAATGCCGTCCTCGACCTGGTGCGCGAGCATTATCACGACTTCGGTCCAACCCTGGCCCGTGAGAAGCTGCTTGAGCTTCATCAGATTGCCGTCGGCAAAGAGACCTTGCGCCAATGGATGACGGAAGCTGGTATTTGGAAGTCGCGGCGCGAACGCAAGCAGCGGATCTTTCAGCCGCGCGGCCGGCGCGATTGCCTCGGTGAACTCGTCCAGATCGATGGTTCGCATCACTGGTGGCTCGAGAACCGCGGCCCCAAATGTGCCTTGCTCGTCTACATCGACGACGCGACCGGCAAGCTGCTACATCTGCGTTTTGCGTTATCCGAGAACACCTTCGACTACCTCCTGGCAACTAAGGCCTATCTGGAACAATGGGGAAAGCCGCTTGCATTCTACAGCGACAAACACGGGGTTTTCCGGACCACACATGCGTCCGAGATGGACCGGACCAGCGGGCTAACGCAATTTGGCCGCGCTCTTTACGAGCTTAACATCGACATCGTCTGCGCCAACACCCCGCAAGCCAAAGGCCGGGTCGAGCGCGCCAACAGAACTCTTCAGGACCGGCTGGTGAAGGAATTGCGTTTGCGCGGTATCAACACGCTTGAAGAGGCCAACGCTTTCGCTCCGGAATTCATCGCGGATTTTAACCACCGTTTTGGCAAGGAGCCGCGCAATCCGAAGGACATGCATCGCCCCTTGGCCGATCATGAGAACCTGGATGGCGCCATGTGCCGGAAGGAGATCCGCACGGTGTCACAGGCTCTGACGCTACGCTATGAGAAGGTGATTTTCATTCTGGATCCGACGGATTACGCCAAGATACTGCCCCGCCAGAAGGTGATCGTCTGCGACTATCCCGACGGCCGCCTGGAGATCATGCACGAGGGCACCCTTCTCCCGTACAGAACATTCGATACCTTGCGGTCAATTCACAGAACCAGGGTTGTTGAGAACAAGCGGTTGGACGACATTCTGTCGGTTGTGGCCGAGATGCAGGAAGGCCGGGAGCAGCACCGGCGTCGGCATGGCCCCTCTCGTGCCGGTCAGAAGGACCACATGTTCGGCATCCCGGACGGCAGCGTGAGCAACGGCTATCAGAAGCGTGGCCGCAAGCCCGGACGCCGATCGGATTTCATGAATGATCCGGAAGTGAATGCTAGAAGGAAGAAGGCGCTGGCGAGGATAGAAGCGGCGGAGTGATCGGCCAATATCGGTCCCATCCTCTAAGTGATGCTACGCGCAGCTGGATATTGCAATGCACTATTTTCTGTATTGAGCACAGGTGGACAACCGCCCCAGCCGGGCGCAGAAAACGGGACGGCCTGGTATCTTCGTTGAGATTTTCATTCAGTTTCAGCTGGATCGTCTTTGCTATGAATAAGCTTCGAAAGTCTTGCACTGGTCCTGATCGTCCTCGTTAGTCCAGTCGGCGCGCAGTTGAGATATTGGTCAACTCGCAATATGGATGATGAACGCATAATCAGCTATCTGAATAATATGGATGCGCTCGTTCAGAAAGCACAGGCGAGCAAGAATACCGAATGAGCTGGAACCTTCGCGATTGGGCACGGATCATAAAGCGCGACGTCGCTGCTCTTTGCAGCGCGAGCCGAGATCCGCGTGTTCCGTGGTACGCGAAGGCCCTCGCCATTGTCGTTGCTGGCTATGCCCTTTCCCCCATTGACCTAATCCCCGACTTCATACCCGTACTTGGTTACCTGGATGATGTCGTGCTTCTGCCGCTCGGTATTTATTTCGTCATTAAGCTCATTCCACCCGAGATCATGGCGGAGCACCGGGAACTAGCAGCCGCTGCCGCCGAACGACCGGTTAGCCGTATCGCTGCCGCGATTATCATCGCATGCTGGGTTGTGGCATTTGCTCTTACGATTTGGTTCTTGCACGGTTACTTTTCCACATAGCATTCAGACACAGCTTGGAGCATCGCTATGACCGACCGCGCCAGAGGAACAGCCGCCAGAAAAGAAAAGCAAAAACACCGCCTCTATCAGGCGCGAACAGCCGCATTAACCGTTGCCCTAGGTGCAGTCCTGTCTGTCCAGTCACAGAGGGCTCAATCAGAACCAATTCCGGTGGATGTGCAATTGGTTTTGGCGGTGGACGTATCGAGTTCGATGAGCCGTGAAGAGCTCGAAATCCAGCGCTCGGGATATGTCGCTGCGATTAAAGACCCGCTTTTTGTAACAGCGATCCAACTTGGAGCGACCGGCAGGATTGCCGTTGCCTATGTGGAATGGGCCGGACCCGACTTTCAAGTTCTCACTATGCCATGGCAGATAATCGACAATTCGGAAACAGCGCAGCGCTTCGCAGATGACCTTGCGGCCAAGCCGCTGACAGGAGGAACCGACACTTCCATTTCCAAAGCATTGCTTTTTTCGGCATCGCTCCTCTCGAAATCGTCCTATCAGGCCATGCGCAAAGTCATCGATGTTTCCGGCGACGGGCCGAATACTACTGGGCCATACATCGTGCCAACTCGTGACGCCGTGATCGCTGAGGGGATTACGATCAACGCGCTGCCTTTGCTTCTCAATCCCGCTCCGTCGGAGATATCCGGTGAGGTGGAACTCATGCGCTATTTTGAGAGCTGTGTTATTGGCGGTCCTGGCGCATTCGCCTTTCCAGTTCGCAACACGGACGGTCTCGTTGCAGGGATTAAGCGCAAGCTCATTTTGGAAGTCGCTTCGGCCGGACCACATTTAGTGACCGTTTCGGCATCAGATTGGACTTCAGCCGATTGCAGAGTTGGGCAAAGAGAATTCTACGAATGAACTCAAATCGTTCATTCCAAGATGCTATGCACCTTCAAAATCTTTCAAGATGGCCCGCATTACGAGTTCGGGCTGACAAAGTCCGAATAGGTCCTCAATCACCCGCCCCCTCACCTCCCTTGCAACCCGGCCCAGCCGGTCGGATCGGGGGCTGGCCGCTTCAGCGAGCGGCAAAGTCTGACTGTCGCATTTCTATCGGGCTAGCGACGTCGCGTTTCTAAACAGCTTTGACAGTTATAACGTTACATTCAACGTCGCGCATTCTTTTAAATGAAGACATCGCCTACAGAGCCTGAAACACGCCTGCTGACCGATCAAAGTATTTCTCGGGAGGAACTTGTCAGCGGTTCAACAGCCGAGCCTGGCTTTACAAGTTTTTCAGCTCTGCCTCGATCAACTCCCTAATTGCTCTCTTCAAGTTATCCACTTTCGGGGACTTTTTATCGTCATAGTAAATGCGATGGATGTTGAAAGATGCGGCGCTTGCGACGACAGGAGAGATGGAGGCAATATCTAAGATCTTGCCTCCGACGCTCACATTGATCTGCTGGGGATGGCCGCCGACGACACCTCTCGTCTTATAGATTGGCCGATTATACGTGTCGTAATAGCAGCTATCGCTCCAGATTGAGGAATCTGCCTGCAGCTTCTCGGCAACAGCCTTACAGATTCCTTCGATCAGCTGAACGCGTGATAGTGCAGTCAGTTTGCTGGTTCCGACGCGTGCGGCAAGTGCTTCGTCGGCTACCTTCCAGATATCGACCATTGGCAAAATCCGGCGGTCCGAGAGTCGCGTCGCGACGTCGCTAACAGAAGGATCAGTCGCTTCGCGCAATAGATGGAGGGATCCCCAAAAGAGCGTATCGTCGAGAAGGTGCGCGTGGTCGAGATTGTCCGGCTCACGAAAAAATCGAATAAATGGGTGGTTCTCCGAAAGACCTGTGGCTGTCACCTCATTTGAGTCGATCAGCTGAAAAACCTTGCTCAAGAGCTGGGCGAACATGAACTCCAGACCCCTTGTCTTCTTGTGCAGATAGATGGTTGGATAGAGCTGGAACAACGTGACTGTGAACTGTTCGAGCGAGATATAGGCCTTGCTATCGACATAGAGAAATTGAGCATCACCGTTCTGACCTGGCTTAAAATTCCGTAAGAGCCAATCAAGGTCGATTCCTCCAGAGGACACACCGGCGAAGTAGGCGTCCCTTTTCGCGTAATCGAGCCTGTCGGCGTCAAGCTGACTTGAAACGATGGACGTATAGACGCAGTTTTCATCCTTCTTCTTAATGATGTCACGGACCATGCCGGGAAATTCAGAACCACCAAACTTAGTTAGCGCCGTGCCGATCGAAGAGTCGGTGATAATCTTTCGGCTAACAGACTCATGATCGACGGCAGCTTCGAAGCTCTCCGCGCGTTCGCCTTCGAGCGAGTTGCGCGCCAGAAAGAATTCCATGGCCTTCTCGAAAGCGTGGCTAAACATGCCGTGGCCGACGTCATGCAGCAACGCGGCTGCCAGGCAAGCTTCGGCCTTGGGCGACCATTTCCCGTCAGCCCCTTCGGGCTCTATAACCATCAGCATTCGTTTTGCAATTTTGTAAACGCCAAGTGAATGTGAGAAGCGAGAGTGAGCGGCCGAGGGAAAGACGTAATCGGAAAAGCCGAGTTGCTTGACACGACGCAGGCGCTGGAAGAACGGATCAGAGAGCAAGTTTTTGAGCTCATTTTCGCGTTCTCCATAAAAATCGATAAACCCGTGGATCGGATCCTTGATAACCTTGTTCAAAATTTCCGGCATTTTCCCCCCAACATGATATTTCCGGAATTGTAGTAACCAACTGCATTAGGCGAACATGCCACGCCTATTCTGCCAAGCGCGTGCGGATGCTTTTGAGAACTTGATCCAAGACTTCATTGCTATTCGTGGAGGTCAGGATGAGAGATTCGAAAGCCGCCTCGTCGGCGATCGCGCGGATCTTGTTAGCGGCTGCGACCCGAAACTCCTGATTTCCATCCCGTCCTTCACCAAGTCCAATTGCAGGATCGAGTTCTGTCATGACAAGCAGATCATAGTCACCCGCATGAGCAAGAGCGATCGAGCGAAGTTCGTTGAGCTGACGATCAGGTAGAGACCGGTCCGAAATTTCGAGGGCGGCATAAAGATAGCCTAACGCGTCAAAAACAGGACGATCGACAAGAACGACCTCGCAGTGCAAGGCAGCTTCAGCTTCCTGCCTCATGCCCTCCGCCATGATCCATAGTGTGCTTTCGAAATTGTGCTGGGTTAGGATCGGAAAGCCGCGGTCCCGTGCCGCCGTAGCGAGGTCATCTACCCGACCGATGGTCACCCCTTCGGTCGATAGGCGAGCGTCCAGTTGCTCCAGGAAAGTTGACTTTCCGGTCGAATGTGTGCCGGCTATTCCGATTTTAACTTTCCTCGCGCTCACAAAAAGCTCTCCTGCGATTTGAAAAGTATATCGGCTTCCCGTACACGGAGATCACGATCGGCGCGATCGAGCGGCCCTAGAAGTTCAACGAACAACAAGGCCGTCAGCGCAACGTCAAATTGAGCGGAATGGTGTTTCAAGCCTGTTTGCCGCTTTGCCTCGGTCGTCAACTTGAGAGCGGCGCCGAGGTTTTCCAAACTGTATGAGGAAAGGCCCGGGCGGAGGGAACGCGCGAGCTTCAAAGTATCGATTGCAGCGGATGGCTGCCATCCTGGAATCGATCGGCTTATAGCATCAAGCTCTACCCGGACGTTGTGACCGACGATCACACATCCGTCAGTCCATGTGACGACGTCGTCAGCAATGTCGTCGATACTCGGCGCACCGGCTACGACATCGTCGGAGAGGCCGTGAATCCTAGTCACGACCGCGGCGATTGGCTGCTCAGGCTTGATCAGCCAGTGAAATTCTCGGCCGGTGGGACGGAGTTCAACGAGTTCCAGCAACGCGATCTCGACAATCTCTGGAGGGGTAGCTCCGTTGCCTTCCACGTCGACGACCCAGGTCTTTTCCCAAATCATTCCCATCCGATCTCCGCACGCCCATGCCGATGCTGCCTATGCGGCTGCGCCCGGTCGTGGACTTGGAAATTTAATGTATGCTGCATGAAGTAGCGTTGCGCTTCGGTGCTGCCACTGACTACGATCCGACGATCAGAAATCTCGATTCCATTTAGGTCCGCCAGCGAGACGCTACGAGCGAGGCTTCGAACAGCCTCAGTGTCAGGTTTATGGTGATGCTTACTGCAGATCTCACGTTGGCCCTCGGGACAGATGCTACAAATTTCGCTGATGCCGAAATGACCATTAAAATCTGGTGTCCCGTGGGCGAAGGCGACCCCGCATGACGTTTTGCGGAAGATCGGGCGCCCTTCGAAATGGGCCAAAATTCGACTTTCGGTATCACGTGGTAAAATCTTTCGTCGGGCCAAATCCGTGTAAAGGTCAGGCACCCCGGCTTCTCGAAAATAGGCCTGGATTTCTTTCCGGTAAAAGAGGCCCGTGAAAACCGTCGCATCCGCTAACTCAGAAAGCCGGCGTGCAGACGCGAAGTGGTCGATCGTATCATTTAGACCCGAGATAATCGGGCGCCAGTAGAGGATCTTCTTCACACGAGACGCCGATTTAGCCAGCACTTCCAAGCTTCCTGCGGCTATCGCCGACGGTACTGGCTCCACACGTTCGTCATGGATCCCTGACCAGGTGACCAAGATCGTCAGTTGCAGGTTCTTGAGAGCTTCAAGACGCTCAACGTCTGATCGATCAATTCGCCATCGGGTGATAACCAGGACTGGATTGCTGAGCCCTCGCCTATCCAGAGCTTCGAGGGTCTTGAAAAGATGCGTCTTCACACCAGGCAGGAAGGGGTCCGTAGCTCGGTTGAAAATCTGAATCGGAGTCGTGTGAGCACGAAACGCCCAATGGCCGATGAGTTCCTGCACGGCGATTTCGTCATCGACGATGAGGTGGGGTCGCTTCATCGAAAAATTCTCGAACAAGTGGCGTACGCAGTAGCCACAATCCAGAGGACACCCGACGATGTGATTGAGACTTAAGCCCGACTTTCGATAGTCAATGAAATTCCGAAGGCTTCGAGGTAGATCATCCGGCGCAGGGCGCACGGACTTCAAATTTAAGAATTCTGCTTTTGTCACGTGTACCTCCCAAACCCACAGTCGGACAGTGAACTGCAACACAGGAAAACACAAGTTAGCCGCGAGGAAACATCAACCACCATCACTCTATGCTGCGATGTTCCTTCGAAGCGACCTCGCATCGACCACGCAGAGAAGCATGTATCCAAACGGGATATTCTCACCGCCAGACACGGACCAGCTAGCGAGCAAACTAGTAGATCATGAACAGTATCGTCACGGAGATTGTCATGTGACACGTTTTAGCGCGACATGTGGTGCGACTGCTTTGAGGAAGAGGGCCGCTACGCGCCTTAATCACATCCATCCAGACGCGACAAAGAGTTCCGCTGCTGTTTCAGCCATTCTGTATTGCCCGATTGCTGGCCATACAGAATTCTGTTATTCGTTCCTCTGCTTGCGGTGAGCAGAGGAAAGTGGTCATGGCGATCAACACAACGAAGGACGCGCTGAATTCTACAAGCCGTCACTCCATAGAGAAGCTCGAAACTCTGAATTTCAAGGTTCCGGCCGACTTCAAGAAGGCATTTAAAGGTTATGCCGTTGCCCAGGGTATGACGATGGTTGACTTGCTTCGTGAAGGATTTGAACTCAGCAAAGACAATCGTAAGTCCTGATGCAGCCGATCAAAAGCGGAATATAGTATGTCCGTCAGCGGCGCGAAAACGGCTTGGATTGAGCATCTGGATGTCAGCAGTGTCCAGATTGATGGTCTAGTTCGGGTCGCAGGATATTTGCCTGATGGCCGTCCGCCCGAAGAAGTTGTGACCATGGAGAAGGCCGCCTCATATGGCGCCTACGCGGTGTTTTTCGAAGCGGGGAAACAAGGCAGGCCGGGGGCACCGCAAGCGTTCTTATTCGTCGATGATGGGCCTGCTAATAATCCGGCGTTTGCGGAGTTGCACAAACGAATCTGGAGTTGGGGCGGCGTTCCACTCCTTTATCGGCGGATACCAGGCCTGGTGCAGCTCTTCCGATGCGCCCACAAGGCCGATTTCATTTCGGCTTCGGGAGATCTAGTCTGCAAACCAGTTAAAACACTGGGACTCGCTTCACGTATAGTTGCAAAAGAAGCTTGGTGGGACGCAGAAAGACTGCGAAACAGCACGCTTTGGGATGATCCAGCAGCTTGCAAGCTACTTCTATCCGCGTCGAAATCGGCACATCGCCTGCTTGTCGATGCCGTTAGTGGCCTCCATTCTAGACTGAAGAGTAGTGGTCTACTGAACGCAGGGCTTCGACGCCGCCTTCTTATCCTTTCACTCCTCATTGCTTATCTGGAAGAACGCGGCGTTCTCCCAGCCGACTTTTTCGGGCAATTTACTGAAGGTGCCACGAGATTTTTTCATGTTCTTGAGGACGGTCCTGCGCTTGTACAACTTCTTCGATCTCTTGAAATGCGCTTCAACGGCCACATTTTCAGAATTCACGACGAGGACCGCGCCGCACTTGAGAACAGCACGGAACTTCAAGGTTTCAGCACGCTGATAGAGGCGCGGGTTGAAGCAGGAGGGCAGCTCAACCTCTGGGCGCTCTACTCTTTCCGCGATTTACCCGTCGAGGTTATCAGCCATATCTATCAGCTATTCGTTTCCGACACCGATAGCTCCGTCTATACACCTCCTTCGCTTGTCCGCCTCATGCTTGATGAGGCATTGAGCTGGCAACGACTTGACCGGGTGATCGACCGAGACGAACTCATCCTCGATCCTGCATGTGGCTCTGGTATTTTCTTGGTCGAGGCTTACAAGCGCCTCGTGCTGCACTGGAGAAGCCGAAACGGCTGGGCTAAACCTGGTGTCCATGTGTTACGCGCATTAGTCGAACGCCTTCGCGGGGTTGATGTCGAAGGTGGCGCGATCGAGCTAGCAGCATTCAGCTTGTGCCTGGCGCTATGCGACGCGCTGGAGCCTGAAGATATCCGCGCAAGTGTTCAGCTTTTCCCAAAGCTAAACGACCGTACACTAATAGAATCCTGCTTTTTTGAAGCAAAGGAGAAAAAACGCATTGTTGGCCCTATCGGCGTCGTTGTTGGTAATCCACCCTTCGTATCCGCCCTCAAGACGCAAGGTGCAATCCGAAGCTATCAGCGCTTCACAGAAGCTATCGGTACTGGGGCAGACAAGCAGATTGCGTACCTGTTCTTGCATGAAGCCATGGAACTTCTCGTTCCTGGGGGTACGCTCTCCATGCTTCAACAGTATAACCTGATCTACAACGCCAGCTCCGCACCTGTTCGCACTGCCTTTTTTTCACGTTGGGATGTGCGCGAAATCCTCGATTTTGTGTCGATTCGTGGATTGTTTAGCAAAGGTGGCGCAGACACTAAAATTGTCGCCGTCGTTGCGGATGCGGCTGAACCACCCAATAACCGCAGAATCTTGCACGCTGTTTTTCGTCGCGCTGGTCGTGCCGATGCCGAACAAGGTTTCGATATCGATTATTATGATTTGCATTGGCTACCGCGCAGTGACGTTCTCGCGGAACCCGGACCTGAAATTTGGCGTTCGGGTCTCTTGGGCGGGGCGCGCGCTTACAGCCTCGTCAAAAGGCTCAAGCAATATCGTACGCTTAAGCAGCATGCCGCTGAACGAGGGTGGCATGTTCGCGAGGGGTTCGTTGAGGGCCAGAAGGGTGTATCCCGGCCCTCTGATCACCTGATCGGCAAGCCACTTCTGCCCTCGACCGCTCTTTCCGTGACCGGCATCGACAAAAGCCAAATCACTGTAGTGCCAGACAAGCCGATTGAGGGCCCTCGCTCGGCCGAACTCTTCACTCCGCCTATGCTCTTGGTCCGCGAACATGAAGATTTGCCAAATGCGATTTGGTCTGAAGAGTATCTCACCTTTAAGAACCAGATCGTCGGATTCGCCAAGGCTGGCCGCGACGATCTAGAGGTAGTTGCACGCTGGCTCAAAACTGAGTCGATCGCGTTGCGCGCCTATGCAGCTGGGATCAGCACGAAGCTCTTCACCCAGAAGGCGACTAATATTGCCGGAGCTGATGTGCTTGCTTTGCCATTTCCTGAGGATGGCGATCTCGACCTCAGCGACAATGAGCGAATTGTTGCCGAGGATATCGTCCACCAGTATCGAGAATTCGTTCGCAAGGGCAACGAGTCTTGTCTTTTACGCGAGGATGCCTGCCAGGTACTTGACGACTTCGCACGTTTGTTCTGCAAGCAGATCAACACAGTTTATCAAGAAAAGCCGCTGATATCGCTGACACCGCGGCGCTGGTCAGGAATCGTCTGCCAGCCCTTCGTGTTTGGGACTGGGGTGATCGATTGGGACGGCGAAGATACGCTGCACGACAAGATTGATGTTCTACTAAGGGAACAAAAGGGCACGTCGGTTTCCATTACACGCATCGCAAGAATATATGACGGGCATTTTATTTTCCTTCTGAAGCCGGATCGTCTTCGTTACTGGCTACGTTCGGTGGCATTGCGCGATAGCGACGACGTATTGGCCGATCTTCGGGCGCAAGGATTTTGAATGCTGGCGGATTCTGACGGAGTTAATGTTCAGAGTGGGGGGTTATCACCCGACCTACATCGTCCGAAGACTTGGCTTCATCAACTGATAACTTTCATTCTGGAAGAATTGCCGAGCTGGCGGGATCGTGGTGGTCGACCAACTGCGGATTCTGAAACACAACTAACCTCGCAACTCTGCGCTCACCTTAACGGCACCACCCGAAAATCTCCCGGCTGGGACGTTCTCCAGTTCCGCATCGAAGAGCCCGACGAAACGAAGCTTTCGCGCCGAATTGATCTCGTTGCAGCGCCAGCGGGAGAGGTCATCTGGATTGAAGGACGCCGGCATGACGATTTTGATACGCTTCTTCCAATTGAATGCAAACGACTTCCCACACCAAAGGGCAAGAACCGAGACAAGCGTGAGTATTTGCGCGTTGCGAACGGCAGCACTGGTGGCGTACAGCGCTTCAAGGCGGGATTGCACGGCGCGGCGCACGAACAGGCAGTCATGATCGCTTATGTGCAGACGGGCGGCATAGTGTCTTGGATCAACCGACTCGATTTCTGGATTCGCGCCCTATCTCGTGTTGGTATTTCCGGTTGGAGTCTTGATGATCGTCTGAATCTAGTCAGCCACGACACCAATCTGCGTATCGCCGTCCTATCATCCGAACACGAACGAGAACTCAACCTAAACAGAATTGAGCTTCGTCATTTGTGGGTCGAGATGTGAACGTCTCGGGTCAATTTCACCATCGAATAGACGTGAATCAACTAGCGGATAAGTATAGGAGCGGTGGCTGAAAATATCAAAAACATTTCGTTTGCCATCTATGTATATTCGTGACGAAGTTGTTCAAATACATTTCGCACGAAACTTGAAAACTAGGCCATTTAATAAACAGATTTGCGGAAAGCCGACATGATGACGTGAATAATGGCGACGCAGGCGCAAAAGTCTCTTAATACGGTCGCCCGTCAATCCCCATGTTTGACGAATAGAGAAGTTGATAAACTCTAATTTTGTAAGCTGCCAATCAAAAGCGCATGGACATGCGCCGCCTCGTCGGAAAAAATCTCACCCGCCTAAGAGATGAGCGGAATATGACGCAAAAGGAAATTGCGGCGATCAGTGGCATCAGCCAGCAATATCTGAGCAGCCTGGAACGCGGAAAACGGAACCCAACCGTTATTACAATCTATCAGATTTCATTGGCGCTCAACGTGGATCCGATGGAGTTTCTTCGACGGATCAAGAAGCCGAAAGATTAGCACCACGGCTCGCGATGTCCGTGCCACGGCCGGGCAAGCCCCTCGTTGATGAGAATTTGGCTTACGTCGTTGCCGTTGACCAAGACCCTTGCGAGGGTGCGGCCATACTTGTCCTTGCCATTTCGGAGGATCTGAATGCGTTGTCCGTTCGCCAACTCGGCGAGCCGGCGCTTGGCCTTCTTTGCCATCTGGATTTCATAGGAACATTTTCCGTCGATCTCGGCGGTATCCAGGCCGAGAACCCGCACACGCTCCGAGCCGTGCTTCATGCCGATCAGGAAACTGTCACCGTCCCAAACGCGCAATTGCTGTGGCTGGCATGTCGCAGCACAGAGATACACGGCAACAACGATGTGGCTGGTCATTCTCTGTTGAAGTCCCCTATTCCGGACAGATCAACGCCAATGTCCGCCTTGTTTGGATCCTGCGCCCATAGCTGTTGCCGGAGTTCATTCCTGGGGTCCGGACTCGCATTGTCAGCCTCTGGCGCCGGCGCTCCCTCCACTGAGGCGGCCGGGTCCGGAGCAGCCAGATCAACGCTCTCTCCTGGGTCTTTTGCCGTGAACACATACTCACCGTCGAAATACCCGGTCTGGTATGCCTCGATGGCATCTTCGAACGCCTCTTGAACCGGCGTGCCGTACCACTTCGTCACGACCCGATAGACGCGGGCGAACAGCGCGGTCCCGATTTTGATGTTGTTGCAGGTGTCGAACACATCCGCGGTGACCTGGGACTTGTCGGTGACGCCAATTCCAACGGGGTATTGCGTGAGCCCGACGCGCACGACGGCTTTGCCGAGGTGATCCTGAACCAGCTTCATCGCTTCTTCGGGTGATTTGACCTTCGGCACCAGAAACGTCTTCGATCCGGCACGAACGGTCACGTTCAACGGATCTTCTGATCCTGCCGCCGCAATGAACTCTTCAACGATGGCAGGGGTCAAGGAAGGGTCGGCACACTGTTCTATCAGGGCGGCATCTATCATGGCTTCACTCGTTGAATGCGATCACCAGCGGAACATCGAACAGCTTTGCCCAGGCTGTGACGCTGGCACGCTGAATAGCGGTAATGTTGCTTCCGCCGGTCCACCAGCCGTTGGCGATCGCCACGATGATATCGGCGTTCAAAGCCATGGATTGCAGGACAGGCCAGATAATCAACTGCTCGTAGCAGATCAACGGCGCTGCGCGATAGCCCGCGACAGGCATAACTGGATTGTAGAATATGTAGGCGTTGGCTCCGCCGCCGTCTCCTGTGAGCCGGCGCCAAGGCTGCCACATGGAAACCGGGACCGGCATGCGTTCGCGATAGAGGATCCGCGTGTCCGACTTCGCGATCTCCACCATCACCGTGTCATAGCCGCTCTTTTGAATGGCCGCGGCGCCCCCGATCACGGTCACTGACAGATCCGACAAAGCATCTGTCCAGAGCCGTTCCGTCGTCGGAGTCCATAGTCCTAAAGCGCTCTCGGGCAGGACCGCTACCTTAGCCCCCTGCCCGGCCGCCTTGCGAACCATGGCGATTGTTTCCTGCTGCTGCTCATAACCGGCGTGCTGTCCAGCCCCTTCATAGCGGAAAGTGGTGTTGATGCCGGTCCAACCCTCAATTACGTTCGGGTCCGTCCAGAATGCGGCGGACCAAGCAGCACATCCGGCGACAATCGGGACCGCGATCCTCCAAAGGCTTGTGGTCATCATGAGCAACAGGATCGCGGTCGCTGCCAGTCCGAACCAGCTCCATCCCGGAAAGAGCACGCCGGCCGCAGTGATCGGGCTGGCCCAACCCATGATTCCGAAGGGTGGCAAGCTCATCAGAACGCTTGCGATTAGATACCGCAGCATTCGCGGCCAACCGGATCGGCCCGACCACAGCGCGGAATAGACGGCGACAAAGACGAGAGACGCTGCGAACCAAAGGCCGATTCCGATAGCATATTGGGATCCGAAGAATATGGACGCGCCCTGCGGCAAGCCTCGTGAGGCTCCGAGGAAGTGCGCCGCTGCCACCAGCGCCGCCACGGATCGGGACGGAGAATAGGCCCAGAAAGCCGGAAACAGCATTCCGGCCGGCAGCAGAAGCACGTTGCCGGACCAGCCGATTGTGCCGGTCGCAATGCCTCCCAGGACGCAAAGCAGACCCCGCGCGAATTTAGGGCTGGAAGGTGAGCACTTCTCGCGCCAGGCCGAGAATGCCGCTCGCCGGGATGGGGCCAAAATATCTTGAATCATAAGAAGCCACGTAATCGGAATGAACAAAGATATCGCCCGCCGGAACGATACCCCCGGCATAGGCGGTCAATGGACGCCCCTGCTCGTCCTTCGCCTGGATGGAAGAATGCGCCAGGAGCTCGCCATCGACGGCAACCTGATTGCCCTCGATGGTGACGGTCTGTCCCGGCAAGGCCACAACGGTTTTGATGAGCGGTGCCATGCCGCCGTTGCACAAACCTGCAGGAAGATAGAGCCGATCGCGCGCCAGTTCGATCGCCGGCGAATTCGCCGGCGGACAGATGAACAAGGTGTCCCCCCGGCGAGCTTCCCTGGACAGTTCCTCGATCCGCCAAAGTCCGAGTGGGAAACTCGGTGTGGTGTTGATCCGGTAGCCGCCGAGAAAACCGGCGGCGGCAATGCCGCCAATCGCTAATCCGGCCAGCGACAGGATTGCCAAGGCTTTCCGCTTGCCCCGTCGCCGCGCCTTCTCTATCACCGGGTCATGCCCTGATCTTTGACCTGTTCCTTTTTCAACACCTGCGCTTGAGCTTTCTCCTGGGAACGCTTCTTTGCATCGACTTTCTGCAGCGCGTTGAACTTCGGCCATGCATCCGCAAGCTTGCTCCGATCTTCATCGGCAACCCGGGCGGCGGCCTTTTCAAAGGCAGGCCCCTCCGGTTTGAGACCGGCCATGAACGTTCTCTCGCCGAACCTCTGGTCCAGCTTCGCGGCGACTTCACCGAGCTCGGCCTCGACCATCTTGTCCGCCAGAAGGAAGGACAGGCCCGCATTCAGGTCGTTGCGGTCGATGGCATCGCGGATCCGCGACAAGACGCCATCGGCCGCCGGCGACAGCGCCGGCACATCGACGCGCGACAGATCCCGCTCCCGTTCCAACTCCACCGTGCGCAAGTCTCCGATCTCGGCCCTGAGACGGATGTAGTTTTTCACATCGTCGCTGAGCTGCGGAACGTTGTTCAACGCCTGCTCGCGAGCTTCGCGAGCGGACTTGCCCGCAAGCATTCCCGTCTTGCCGCGTAGCGATCCGAACTGTTCGGGCGCATTCGCCAATTCTTCAGCGAGCTTATCGCGGGCGGACACCTGCTCAGCGCCACTCGATTTCACGATGTCATCGATCCGCATCGACTTTACGGCCTCGTCCGGCTGCTCATAGACGAGACGGGCGCGGTTCTGGATTTCAACCCAATGGGCTGTCAACGTTGCATCGGACTGCAATTTGGCCTCCACAGTCTCAGTGACGGATAGTGCCCATTCCTCAACGCCTTTGATCCAGGGCTGCAGCGGGGCCGCCTGTTCGCGTGGCTCTGTTTGGACGGTAAGTGCGTTTGTGGCAAGACCGCGTGAACCAATGCCAAGCTTTGCGCCGAGCACGGCAAGCCGCTCGCCGAGCGCCAAGAGCTTCGCCCTTTGCTCGCCAAACCAACGGCGCTGGTTCTGCACCATGGCCTTCGCAACCCGAAGTCCGTAGAGACCCCGACTGCCCGCGTAGCTGAGCGCCTGGGCATAGAGTTCCGAGCCCGCATAATCGAGCGTCGTATCCTTGGCACCTTTCTTGGAAAGAACCTCGACCAGGCCGCCATTCTTCGCAAACGACAACGCTCCGTGATAGAGCTTCACGTCTTCCCGGTGCCTGGTCATCGCGACATAGGTCAGATGCCGGTCCAGCGAAAGCGTTGCCAGAACCTTGACCTTGTCGACGGTCGCGCCTTGAGATTTGTGGATCGTCGTCGCATAGCCGTGATCGACATTGCGATAGGTCTTCTGGTTGACCTCGACGCGCCGGGTTTGATCCGATCCCCCACTACCACCAACAGCCCCGATCTCTGCAACAATGCGCCCCTCACCCGCTTCGACCACGCGGCCGATCATGCCGTTCTTGACGTTTAGGTCTCGGTCGTTCTTCAGGAACACGATCTGATCGCCAGCAGCAAAGAACCGTTCGCCGTCCTCGGTACGGAACTTGTGCCCTTCCTCAATCAGACCGCGTTCAATGAGCGTGGCGCGTGCCAACTTGTTGAGCTCAAAAACATCAGCTCGAAGATGGGCAAGCATCAGCATCGACTTCGAGGGATCGTAGTCGGCCGACCAGTCATCGATCATGCCTTTGATGACCTGATCCTTGAGCGGCATGCTGACAACGTGACCGTTGGCGCGATACGCGTTGATCGCTTTGGCGACATCGCCCCGTGCAAGATCCATGGACGCATCGCGCATCCACTGTTCGCGCTGACGGTAGATCGTGCCAAGTTCCGCGTAGCCCGTTCGGCCCGTCAGGGACCGAAACGCGGCACCGGCTTCGATCGGCTGCAGCTGCTCCGCGTCCCCGATCAGAATGAGCTTGGCTCCGGCCTTCGCGATCGTCTCGACAAAGACGCACATCTGCCGACTATCGACCATGCCCGCCTCATCAATCACAAACACGGTCTTTCTATCCGGAAGCCCCTCACCCCGCGCCCACGACAATTGCCAGGACGCCAGGGTGCGCGATGCGATTCCAGCTTCCTTCTCCAGCCCCTCGGCCGCCTTGCCCGCCAGGGCGGCGCCGGCGACATGATAGCCGTTCGACTCCCAGACCTGACGGGCGGCTTTCATCATCGTGGTCTTGCCCGCCCCTGCCCGGCCGACAACGGACGCCATTCGCTCATCGGCCGTGATGCGCTCAATCGCAACACGCTGTTCATCGGAAAGCTGCTGGATCTTGGAAAGGACCGCGGCGCGAGACCGCTCATCGACGCCATGGGAGGAAGCGGAAACAAGGTGATCGGCCCGCCGCGCCATCTCCGATTCGAGCCGCATCATCTCCCGGCTGGTGAGCTTCGCCGGTTCCATTTCGCAGGTTTCCGGATCAACCGCTTCGACGGCGAGCTTCACGACATCCGGGGAATTCAGAACGCGCGCCAGCAGGTCCTGGAACTTACCCGGATCGTCCACATAGCGATGAAGGTATTTTGCAATGTCCCGCTCATCGAAAACGCTCTTCTCGCGTGTGATCGCATCAATGACAATTTCCGGGCGGCGTTTGATACGCCGAACGTTCTCCAGGCAACTTTCCGCATGCCAGACCGCTCGTTCCAGATCGGCTTCACGTCCTTGGGCTTTGGCTTCTTTGGCAATGTTGCGAGCCTGAACTCCGATCTTGGATGTCGGGCGAAGCTCGATCCCCTGAGCCTCATAGCTGCGGTGATCGATCCGCGTTTCCTGGCCGGCTTGCTCCAAACTCTTGTTTGCATGCGTGGCCCAAAGCTCCCGCCACTGTTTCAGCGTTTCCTTGTCGCCAGCCCATGCCTTGTACTGGATCTTGCCGTTCTTCTGACCTCCCGCCCGAACCGGTTCTCCTTTCGCATCGAGAAGCGTTTCCCACTTCGACCCGAACCCCGCCTCCGTCAAAGGAGCCATCGTCAGCATGACATGGACATGCGGATTGTTTTCTTTGTCGTGATAGACCCAATCCGCAATCATGCCTCTCGATGTGAAGGCTTCGCGGACATAGCCTTGGACGAGGGCAACGTTCTCTTCGCGGCTCAATTCCGACGGCAGCGCGAACACGATCTCGCGGGCAAGCTGCGCATTGGCGCGGGTCTCATGCGCCTCGACCGCATTCCAAAGAGCCTCGCTCGCGCCGGCGACACTCCGCCCGTCGATCAGTGTCCGGAACCACTGTGGCGTCTGATCCGGCAGCGCCAGTTCCTCATGAACCAGATCGCCGTCCTTATGGGCGTAGTTGAATTTCTTGTGGTCCAGATCGTTCGATACCGTCATCTGGGTACGATGCCGGTATGCCGCCGCCGCGACACTCGACCGGCCTTCGCTCCGGGAGATCACCTGAACATGGAAATGATAGATGGCCATGGAGGGCGCTGAACCTGCGGGCGGCGATGATGGGGGCGAACGGTGGCGGGTTGAAGCGAGCGAAGCGAACAGCCAAGCCTCTGAAATTCATTTCAAGGGCCTGGCGTCAAACTTCGCGACAGAGTTGCGAAGACACTTGACGCTTAGCATACCGGGATTGTATCCACAATCCTATAAGTGCGCATTGGTAAGTTCTGCTTGAAAGCAGTCCTCTTAATGAGCAGCCGCCATGCGGCGGCTGGGCGCAAGCCCATCTCTTCGGTTTCAAGTCGCGAAGCTCATTTTCTGAAAAAGGCATTTCCAAACATGTTTGGCTGGCTCATTCGCAGAAAAGCGCAAACACAGGTCACTCCACCCGCCCCCACCTCTGAACGACAAGCTCCAAAAGTCGAAGCCAACCCAAAGGCGGCCTCGACACTGAAGACCGAAACACGCTCTTTTTCACTGGAGAGGGTCAGGCTTCAGAATGCGATGGGCTTTAAGGTCAGCCACGACGATTTGCCTGACAGCTTCCCGCTTCACTATTTCACCAAACGTCCTTTGCCGAATGGATCGATTGCGCTCTTTCCCGGCACGTGGGGAGCGGAAACACTGGAAATCAATCTGCCCATCCGGACGACGGAACAAGCCGACGCCCAGGAGGCGGGAGCGCAGGTAGAGAATGAAAGCGCTCTCATCGATCTGAGGAAGGTCGATAAGATCCCTGCCGAGCTGGATCTCTTCTTGCCGCTCTTCGCCAAAAGCGAAATCCAGCCACTCATGATTGACATGATCCCCGAAACCTCCTTCGGCGCATCCCTCGCAAACATCCTTACGCAAGGGAGCTGGAACGCGTTGCGGCTTGAGGCTACCGCGCGAAGCGGCGGCTGTTGTCAGGTCTGCGGTGACAAGCCCCAATCAATCGAGTGTCATGAGCTGTGGGAGTATCACACTCCGAAACGCCGCGACGCTGTATCGGATACGCGCGGCGTTCAAACTCTCGTAGCGTTGCTTTCCTTATGCAAGGCTTGTCACCGGATGTTTCATCCGTGTCGCGCTGATGCGCACGGCCAGTCTGACGAAGTGTGGGAGCGCATTGCCTGGGCAAACCGCTGGACGGGCGAACAGACTGCCGCCTATTCCCGTATCGTTCAAAAGATCTGGCAACGGCGATCTGCGATCACTTGGGATCTTGATCTAAGGCTGGTTCGCAATTGGGAACTTGTAGTCAGAAAGGCGAAAGTCAATATGCTTGATGACGGCCGTCTCCAGGATCTCATATCGGATCGCATCACCGGTCTGCTCGGCGTCAACTGGCGCTTTTCCAAAGAGAGCGAATTTCAAAAATCGTTGCCTCTTCCGGATTGGTTGACTGTCTAACCGACCTCCCGCCCGGATCTGGTTTACCACAGGCTACGGCTTTCTCTTCGGCGCTTGATGGGGAGCGCGTTCAAGCCTCCGCCCGCTCCGTCCGGTTTTCCTCAAAACCGGACTGCGGCCCTTCGGGCTGGAAAACCAGATCCTCAAAACCCGCATTTCGAAACCGATAGGCCCATCTCTTTTTACCTGAGCGGACTCCGCATGGGTTGAACGAACGGCTCCCGCTGCAACCCGTCTCGACACGGAGTCCCCGACCCGTTAAGAGCGAACCATGCCGCACCGGCAACCATTCACTTGAAGAGGATTATTTCATGGCTCCACGCACTGCCAAAACCGCCTCCGAACAGATCGACGACATCGAAGCACAGATTGCGAAACTGCAGCAGCGCAAAAAGGAAGTGCTCAAGAAGCAGTCCGAGCGCGTTGCCAAGCTCGTCATGGAGAGCGGCCTGGCCGATCTCGACATTGACGAGGCAGAGCTCTCCAAAGCTCTGAAAGATGTTGCTGCCCGATTTCAAAACCCGGCCACTCCACAAGCTCACACTCCGGCTCCGCAAAATTGAGGGGCAATTCCGAACTCTCGAAAATCGGATAAAGCGGGCTCGGTTCATGGACCGCAAGAAAGACGCAAGAGAGAAGATCCAGCTCGGCGGCCTCATCGTCAAAGCCGGACTTCGCGAAACCGACAAGGCCATCCTTCTCGGCATCCTCACCGATGCCGCGAAACAGCTTGGCGATACAAATCAGCGCGACAGATGGCGCGCGATCGGAAAGGCGGCGTTCAAGGATGACAGTCAAAAGGGCAATGTTGATGCTGATCCCGATAGCCCTCATGCTGGCGGCGGTGTGGGGCTTGAGCGGGATTGAGACGAAGATGGCCGCGCTCGCCACAAATCAAAAAGCCTACATGATGCTCGGCAGGATCGGGCTCACCCTCCCCTCCCTCGTCGCTGCCGGCCTCGGTCTCATTGTTCTCTTTTCAGCGCGCGGCAGCCTCGACGTTAGCTGGGCTGGCGTGGGCGTACTCATCGGCGGCCTGATGGTGTTCACCATCGCGGCGCTCCATGAGGTGCTGCGGCTGAATTCATTTTCGTCTCAGGTGCAGCCTGGGACAATCCTGCAATATGCCGATCTCTATTCGCTCAGTGGTGCAACCGGCGCGCTCTTCGTCGGCCTGTTCGGATTGAAGGTCGGCCTGAAAGGAAACACGGCGTTCGGCGTCAATCGGCCGAAACGCGTTTCCGGCCGACGGGCCATCCATGGCGAAAGCGACTGGATGGACAACGCGATGGCTGCAAGGATCTTTCCGGAGCAAGGCGGAATTGTCCTGGGTGAGCGCTACCGGGTCGATAAGGATAGCGTGACGGAGGTCAATTTCGATCCGCGCCATAAGGAGACCTGGGGCAAAGGCGGCAAGGCTCCCCTCGTTGCATTCGATCAGGGGTTTGGATCAACCCACGGCATCGTCTTTGCCGGATCGGGCGGCTACAAGACGACATCGGTAGTCATTCCGACCTGCCTTAAATATCCTGGTTCGATGGTCGTCCTCGATCCATCGACAGAGATAGCGCCGATGGTATCTGAGAGCCGCAGCGCGATGGGACAGAAGGTTATCTGTCTCGATCCAAAGGAATCTGACGTCGGTTTCAATGTCCTCGATTGGGTCGGACAGTTCGGCTCGTCAATCGAAGAGGACATTGCGACGGTCGCGGCCTGGCTCATGTCGGAAAAGCCGCGGCTTGCATCCGGCGCCGATGACTTCTTCCGCACCAATGCGGAACAGCTCATTACCAGCGTAATCGCGCATGTGGTCTTTTCCGATCAAGAGAACGCCACGGGAAGTCGGTCGCTGCGCGCCGTGCGGAGCATTCTGACGAAACCGGAGGAGAACCTGAAAGAGTTCCTGGCCGACATCCACGACACGGCTCCGACCGAGTTCGTGAAAGAGCTTGTCGGTCCGTTCATCAACATGACGCCTCAGACCTTCTCGGGCGTCTATGCGACCGCGGCCAAGGAAACGCACTGGCTTTCCTATGACAACTATGCGGCGCTGGTATCCGGCAACACGTTTGGAACGGATACGATTACCAACGGTCGGACGACGATCTTTCTCAACATCGATCTGTCCACTCTGGAAAATCATCCCGGCATGGCCCGTGTGATCATCGGTGCGTTCTTGAAGGCTGTCTATAACCGGGACGGCAACGTCAACGGCCGGGTGCTCTTCATGCTGGATGAGGCTGCGCGCCTCGGCTACATGCGCATCATCGAGACGGCCCGTGATGCCGGTCGCAAATACTGCATCTCGCTCTTGATGCTATTTCAGTCTCTCGGACAGATGCGGGAAGCCTTCGGCGGGAAAGATGCCACGTCCAAGTGGTTCGAATCCGCGTCCTGGGTCTCCTTCTCCGCGATCAACGATCCGGACACGGCCCGGTACATTTCCGACCGCTGCGGCATGACGACAATCGAGGTGGAACAGGTCAGCCGCTCCTCGCGCGGTGGTCATGTCACCCGTAACCGGTCCCGCCAGCTCTCTCAGCGTCCTCTCATCCAGCCGCATGAAGTTCTGCAAATGCGATCCGACGAACAGATCATCTTCACCAGCGGCAACGAACCACTGCGTTGCGGCCGGGCCATGTTCTTCCGACGGAACGACATGACCGAGAAAGTCGGCGCGTCCCGGTTTGGCAACTCAAGCCAGGCGAAGAACTGATGAAAAGCAGGATTATCAAACGTCCTATCGGGGTAGGTCCCTGGGGATAGAAGTTCGGCGATACCCTACCAAGACGGTCTGGCGCGCTCGATGCGCGCCAGGCTGTCACCATGATGAAGACTGCGAGAGGGCTTTCGCCCTCTCGCGATTGAACGTTTCAAAAGCCAATATCGAGAAATGCGGCTGTCCGGCCTGACGCCTCCAGAATGGCAAGGGCGCGCGGGTTGGCCTTCAGTGCCTCTTGAGCGGCGGCTAGACGATCCCACGGTTCAACGTTTTCAAAGACTTCCTGTTCGCCGTAAGCATCGACAAATCCGCAGTACTGCGGTTCCGTTTTAAGAGCGTCTAGTCGAAACTGCACGCTGGCGATCACTTGATAAGCCTCGCGGAGCTCGGCCCAGTAAGCTGCACTGCCGCCGTCGATGGTGTTGACTTGATTGATCATTGATTTGTCCTTTCGTTTTTCTGACGAAAGGTCCCCACTTCTGCACGACGAGGGAGTCAAGGACCGCGCAGCGGCCGGCGGAGCCGGTGAGTGGGGGAGCCGATTTTCTCGTGGACGCGCGCAGCGTGGCCGCGTGAAAATTGGGGGAACCGCTCATCCTTTACTCGTGAGGAGTTGGAGTACGATGGGCTTTCACAGAAGAAGCATAAACCTCCCGGCTGGGTGATGCCTCATCGGCAAGCGGAGCGCGCAGGGCGAAGCCCGGAGATCAATTGGGCCTTTCATCGGCCCGAAGGCCGGGGGATTAACCCCGGCGATCGCTGTTCAGATAGTCATTCGGAATGACGGCCTGAAGTGCATCGTCATCCTGATCCGGATACCGGCCGAGGTTCGCGTAGAACTTCGAGTGGCCCGTGTTGATGGTGAGCGAAAAGTACGGATCGCCGTTGGCGTTGTTTCGCTCCCAGATGCCACCGATATCGATGCGCTTGCCGGCTGGGCTCTTGGCATAGAGCCGGAACTTGGGGGCTTTCTCGTTGTCGCTGTGCAAGGCTTCGCCGGTCACATCGACGTCGAAGGCCAGAGTTGCAATGTTGCCTGTGAGCTTGTCACCGGCGAACTGGATGTAGTTGGTGAGGTTGTCGGTCATCTTCCGGTTCCTTTTGTTCGAATTGCCGATGGACAAAAAGAACGGCCGCCAAGAGCGCGGGCCGCACCCCGAAGGGACCGCAACGCCAGTGCAGGACCGCAGGGCGGGAAGAATTTGGGTAGCGAGGAGCCGGGAACCGGCGGGGAAATTCTTTGCGCCCAAGGTTGAGGACGAGCTCAAGGCCGTATTGTCCAATCGTCGGCATATTCGGATAGCTCCAATGGGAACCGGAAGATGACCGGCCCCCTGCCCTCTCCGCAATCTGTTTCGCCTGGCTAGCGGACTGGCCCGCCCTTGCCTCGCTCCGCCGACTTCGCTTGTTCCAGCTTGCGGGCTTCCTGTCGAACACGAACCTGCCCCTTGTCCAGCACTTTCAAGGTGCTCTTCACCCGCTCTATCTGTTTGGGATCGAGGCCGTGTTTCTGGGAGAGCTCCGCATGCCTTTCAGGCTTCATGTGCGCACGGATCTCCCTCAAGTCCGTGCCGAAGCGTTTTTCCAGCGTGGCCATCACCTGCCGGAGCTCGGCCTTGTGCGCCTCGGTCAACGGCATGGTTTCCTGAATGGCTTTCATCAGCGATTGGCTTGGCGCGCTGACCTCAACCCGCGCCTGGTCGACAACGGCGCGGCGCTCCTGGGCCATCGTCTTGCGGATCCCGTGCACCACGTTGATGTGGGTTTCCACGATGGCACGCAGGTTCACGGTACCGGCAAGGGCATTCCGGCGCGCAAGCCGCTCTTCGCGGCTGGAAGTTATGCCGCCTCGCCCTGCGAGTTTGCCGAATTTCTCGGGACCGTCCTTCAATTCATAAGCCAGCGAGGCATCGCCAAGTTTGCCCAGTTCTGCGGCGTCTTTCACCCGATTGATAACCTTTTGAGGATCCGCGAAGACGACCTTGAGATGGCGCTCCAGGCTCTCGGTCGATTTGATGGCAGCTTTTGAAACCGCAAGCCGGTCCTGCAGCTCCTCTCTCGTCACCTCGGGGCTGAGCACCTTTTCCGGCACCATGACGCCGGCGGCTTCATAAACGAGAGATTCAAGGCGCTCCTTGGTGGAGCTAAGAACACGTTCGGCATTCTGTGCCGGCGGCTGGCCCAGAATGGAAAAATCCGATTGGACCGTGATCGTGATTTCTGCATCGCCTGCCGGCAACCTGACAGGAAGGTCCGCCCGGTCCAGCGCGACGATGCCCTTTTCGGTCAACAGGCTGGCAACGCGGTCGCTGTGTCCCAGGATTTGACCGGTCAGGGTTTCGCCTGGACGGGATGCGCGTACATTGTAGTCGAACGGGTTCTCTCCAAGCCGTTCCAGATCCGAGAGTGCGCCCCGGATGGCCTCCCGCCGATTGGGATTTAGGGAGTCCTCGAGGAGATGTTGCATCAACGGGCTTTTCGGATCGTGGGTCGTCTCGATGGAGGCCTCGATCATGCGTGCCTTGGTGATGACGGATAAATCCACCTCGCGGCCATAGTGCTGACCGAGCATCGTAATGAAGGCTTCCTGGGCGCGGCCATTGCCTTCCCGAAAGGGGTGAACGTAGTTGAGCTCCGACAGCGCCAGGGCCGCCCGTCTGGCGAATTCTTCCGGGGTGGCCGATTTCATGACACTCTGGTCTTGAATCGGCTTCAAGGCTTCGTTCAAGCCCAATTCCAGACGGGAACCGTGCAAAAAGGACGTTCCGCCTTTCGATATGACGCCGATCGGCTCAACGCGCTCGCCATCAATGACAGGGCATTCGTTCCGGGTATGCCCTGCCCACTCGTAGACATCCTGAAAAATGAAGCGGTGTATGGCTTTTAAGTGAGCAGCGTCGAAGTTGCCCGAGGGGCCACGGCCTTGAACGACTTCTGCCATCCGCGAGGTCGTTAGCGCGTATTCGGCGGTCGTCAGATCACTTCGGGTTCTGAGGTTCAACTTGTTCCGCAGGACGCCTGAGCGCTCCGGATCCCCTGGAACGTCCGGATAGGTGTAAGAGCCTTTTTGTTCGTTGCTCAAACAGAATTCCTCACAAAAATAAGCCGCCCATTCCGGGGCGGCCTGGACCTTCTCTGAAGGGAATTCAGGACTTTTGAAAGCGGGCCATCATCTCGGCGCGGTGCTCTTCAATCGTTATGTCGCCGGCGACATAGCGAGCGTTGGCGTTTTCCAGAACCGGATCATGAACATAGCCCTGCCGTTTGTTCGCTGCGGTGGCTTGCTCAATGGCTCTGCGGCGCTGTTCCACGGCTTCCGGGGAACGATCTGGACGGGAGGAATGAACGTTCATGGGGTAGTCTCCAAACTACGGACCTAGCAACTGACGCCATAGAGAGCCTGAACCGGGAAAAGTTCCTAACTCTCTAACCTATAATAGCATTTTTGGCTGTCGAAGGCGAATGCCGAGCGTGTTTGCCGTTCATCTACCGAAGGTCCGGCCTTGCAAGCGAGCGATCGGCAAAGCTTATCCCGGATTTCGTCACCGAACGCGGATCTGGCAATCAAGACTTCCAATCAAACGAATGGATCGACAAGTTGCACGCCTGTCGGTTCAAAATCAGACGCGTTCCCGGTAACGACCCATCCGTTACGGGTCAAAGCCTGAGCAGCAATCATCAGATCAGCGCCGTTGTGACCAATTCTCGCGGAGAGCTCACCCCAACATAAGGCATCTGATGCGGTAAACTCCAACAACCGGTCTCCAAACATTGAAACCGTCCGGTCCAACCACTGACGAAGATGCTTGGCAAAATCCATATTCCGCCGTTCCTGAAGCCGGATTCCTCTTTCAATTTCGCCAAGCGTGACAACGCTCACATAGAGCGTTTCCTCCGGCTTATCCGACAACCAGGCAGCGACCTTGGGCGCTCTTTCCGCACGCCTTGCGGCAGTAATCACGTTTGTATCCAGAACATAGATCAAAATTCGACATCCCGGGGCGTTACCTTTGATCGCTCAATGCCCTCTCCCGGGAAGCTGAGGACATGGTCTGCAAAGCTCTCGCGCCGCCCCTTCGCTTCTCTGAGAAGCCGGCGATACTCTTCCGAGGAAATAACGACGACAGCTGGTTTGCCTCTGCGGGACACTTCCTGAGGCCGGCCAGCCATTGCGGCTTCAACCACAGCGCTGAATCTGTTCTTTGCATCTTGAAGAGAAATCATCTCGCCCTCACTAACTGGCTAGCTATCTAGCTAGATAGCATTTTCTTCATCGATTTCCAAGTCTATCGTGTGGTCAGCGCAAGTTTTCGCCGCCCGGTCCGCGCGTCCACCGCCTCACACCAGCCCATGCAGAGACTTGTGAAGGTGGAGTTTGCCCTCCCCTGCCCTGTCAATCATGGCGCGGAAATACCCGCCGGGCGAAGCAATGTGCTCCGGATCCCGCAGCGCCTTCTCTGCGACAACCACAAGGCAGGCCGCGGCCAGATATCTGCCTTGCCGCTCGACAGCGAGCTGATATCCGGCTGGACTTAGGCCGATCAGCAGGCGCAACTGTTCAGCAGCTCCACAAAGGGCTGGCCAACTGTTCAAGTTGATCCCGGTTTCTGCCTGTACCGATGAACATGCCGACTGGATGAGTCCTATGGAAACGCCATCCAGGTTGGTTTCGGGTAATTTGCTTGGTCCTGCCCTGCCCGCTTGCGATTTCGGCCGTTGTGTTTCCGAGCGACCGCCGCAAGGCTCTTTTTCAAGAGCCATTTCAACGGCGAAGCCGTTGTCAGAAGGAAACTTAGTGTCTTGCTCGTTAGAGCAAGTCCGCTGAGAATTACTTCTAAGAGAGTCGGTTTGGGTTGTAATAGATAAAGGGCTGACATCAATGTCACCCGCGGATGACAATTTATCCTTTATTTCCAACGAGTGGGCGTCATGGAGAGCCAGAATTTCCGTGTAGATCGTTTCCAGGATCCCCGCCTTTTCCACGACAGTCAGTTCATCCCGGTTCACAACTGAATGGGCCCGTGCTGCAAAGCCGTGAAACTCCGCAGGCTCCAATTCGACCACGTCGGCGATCGCCCGTGAAAAGCGCGTGACGGCCCGCTTGGCTTCCTGCTCTGCCTTAATCCGGCGCTGGAACGCATCCGCCTGAGCCTTGAAGGCTTCCAAGTTGAAGCATGCAGGCGTGAAGTCGAGCCCGTAGGCCTGCGCGAAATCTCCGTCTGAACCGCGGTACATATAACGGCGCCCAGTCGGGCTGTCCCGATAGGCAAGCACTCCGGCTTCGACGAGCTTCTTCAGGCAGCGGGTGACGGTGCGTGTGGTGCGCCGTGTGTATTCGGCGAGCCGTTGATTTGAGATCGCCACCACCGGCCGTTTCCCTGTCTGGAAGTCGTCCGCCTGGACGAGGCCCAGGAGAATATCCAGGACATGGTAGGCCGTGCCATCAATACCAAGCGCCGGCGCGACGCGTTTCAGAACCAGGGAGATTTCCTTTTTGGTGACCTTCGGCCGATCCTCCTGGGACGCCAGATGCGCGCTCGCAAGGATCCCGGCAGACACCTTGCGAAAACTCGCAATCTGCTGAGACGAAGACATAAGTCCTCCTTTGCCGGAAGCGCATAAACGCGACCGGACACTGAGTGTTCAGATGCGAGACAAGCAAAAAGACGCAAGAAATCGTGCTCTGCTCAAAGACAGAACTTGCGTTGCGCTACAAGTGATTCTATGATTTTAGCTGCTACACATAGAGCATAGGCACTCGTGCTTATCTCAAGTTTGGACCCGCCCTTGTGGCGGGTTCTTTCGTTTAGAGCCTCATTTACTCCCCCCTCTCTTTCATGTAATCCGCATAGAGACTGTTCAGTTGAGCCTTCAAAAACTCATCGAATCCTGGAGCTTTAGCTCCATTTACGGTGAACGTAGTGCCGCTTTTGGTCGATCTGATCGTCACCGGTACGTGCTCAACATGTTGGACCACCATCTTTGGTTTTTTCGGCTTTATTGCTTTCTTCGCGCTGCGAAGCACGAATTCGAAACGCTCGTCCGAAGTCAGCTCTGCGATGTTGTCCGCGGACAACATTTCTCGAAGTGGCTTCCAATCAACCAATTTTGCTAACTCAGCAAGTTCCATCCATTTTCGTCGCCCTGTACCAGGAGCGGCGCCAATCGCAACAATCAATTCGACGGGCAATTCTCTGATCAGCTTGATCATTTTTGATACAGCCGCTCTGTCCACTTTGAGCGCAGATATAATGACATTCCGCTTGAACTTTTGGTCTTCCAATCGCGCTGCAAACAACGCACGTTCTATATAGGAAAGATTGGTTCTGGCACTGTTTTCCTGCCCTTGAAGAACGACCAGTTGCTCATCGTTCAACTCCCGAACGACAGCCTTGACCTTTCGATTGAGGCTTCTGGCCGCCCGAAGTCTACGATGGCCGAATGCCACCTGCATGCGACCCTTTTGAGCCGGGTTTGGACGAACAAGGATTGGTACTAATTGCCCGTGCTCATCGATTTGTTGAACAAAGTCCCTCTCGACTTCCGGGTCCGCTTCCAAACGGTCGCGAACAAATGAATCGTCTATTTGAGAGGGATCCAGTTCAACGACCTTTTGTCCTTCCAACAGTTGCCGTTCTAATTCACTAGCACGGTCCATCTGACTTGAGAGTGAGCCAAGAGTTTTTGCGATGCCTCCAACCGGTGAACTTGACCGTCTATTTGGCGTGATGCCCGCCAGTGGGCGATCCGATTTATTTGGATCCCCTTGGATTTCACCATCCTCGTCCGACGAAAAACTGATCAGGTCTTTGCGTGCCATCCCTTACCTCCGTCCCCAAGTCACGTTTAAGAGGTCTTCGATTTCCTGGTTCACGAGAGACATAGATTCCATTGCGCGATCATAAGTACCGCGCACAAATTGGCTTCTTTCGACTTCATACAAAGTTTGCTTGGTAACACCGGCATCAGAAATAGCAGTAGATTTAAGCATCGCATGTTGAAGCATGCGATTTCCAAATATTGAACGCATAAACCCGGTCATCTGGCTTTGTGGTCCATCGTTTGGTTCGAAGCGAGTAACCAAGTAACGCATCCAATCATAGCTGGTACGCCCTCCGGCCTTTTCGACAACACTCATCAATTCAGCTGTCATAGAAAGAAATTGGGACATAGACATAACGTCCAACATCTGTGGATGTACGGTGATCAATACTCCTGTGGCCGCACTTAAGGCCGACATCGTTAGAAAGCCAAGCTGAGGTGGGCAATCAATGACTACAACGTCGTAATAGCTTTCAACGCTTGTCAGCACCTCCCCTATTCGGGCGAAAAACATGGACGCTGAACGTCCTTCAGACATTGCTTTGGGCGTTTCATGCTCGAATTCCATCAATTCAAGATTGCCTGGAACAATATGGAGGTTTGGCGTATATGTGGATCGAATGATTTCGCTTAAGGCTCGAGGGTCTTCATAACGGATAGCACCGTAAAGCGTTTCTCCCTCGTCGACATCTAGTTCGGGTTGATGTCCGAACATCGCTGACAATGATGCTTGTGGATCAAGGTCAATTGTTAAAACGCGGTATCCACGCAACGCCAAGAACTGAGCCAAATGAGCAGATGTGGTGGTTTTTCCGGAACCACCTTTGAAGTTCATTACAGTGATAACCTGAAGCTTTTCATCTCCCCGACGGATCGGCACATATTTTGGCGTGCCATTTTTCTCGTCCAAGACCTGACGTATATGATCCATGTCCTCGACAGAATATGTGCGCCTACCGTTCTCGTTTGGTTCGGGGCCATGCCCATCAGCGGCGACCTGACGTAAATAGCCTTCCTTAATGCCAATCAATTTAGCTGCTTCTGCAGGCGAAAATCTTCGGATAGTCTTTTGAGAAGCAGGTGGAAAGATTTTTCGTTGATGTATCTGCAATTGATGAGCGAGCTCATTCGCGTCCGCCGAAAGTGTCGTTGGCAGGTGTTCAGCAGCACCTTCAACCAGAAGATTGGTGTCCATCTCGAAAAATCCTCGAACTGCGCATTTTTGAAAACTACGCCTCAAACTGCGCTGTTACAATATGCTCCGATTCGTTACCAATTTACAAACGCTTAACCAAGTGCATTTTTCAGCCTAGTTTCGACAAGAACTTCGCATTGTTGTCCGCGGACAACTTTTTGGAGTCACCCGGCACATTTCCTTCAACCTTTTGCCGCCAAAGTGACAGCACTTCCTCGTCGAGCCAAGCATCTCTGTATTGACAAACGCACGTGGATGATGGCCGATGGCAACGTTACCAGGGGTGCCCCGGCAAGGGGCTGAGATACTGCTGGGCCGTTGATTGATGGCAGCGCAGTGACCCGTTGAACCTGATCCAGTTCATACTGGCGTAGGGACGGTGCAAGCGCTGCAGTACGACGTTGCCCAGAATCCGGAGCGTCATGGCGTCTTTCCATCATTCCGGCTTCGAACTGGGTCTCCAACTTGAAAGATTGGAGCCTCAGAATGAACATTGCCACCAAGACTATTACGCCCGAAATCACCAAGGGGCCGCTGCCTGCCTCTACAAAGGTTTACAAGCCGGGCGAAATTCATCCCGATATCCGCGTACCAGTGCGCGAGATCGCAGTCCATCCGGCCGCCGGCGAACCGCCCGTCACGGTCTATGATGCCTCCGGTCCCTATACCGACCCGACCCAGGCGATCGATATTGAAATGGGACTGCCGCGCCTTCGCGCCGAGTGGATCGCCGCCCGCGGTGACACGGAGGAATATGAGGGCCGCATGGTCAAGCCGGAAGACAACGGCTTTGCCACCGGCGAGCGCCTGACACTGCAATTCCCTAACCTGCAGAAACCGCGCCGCGCCAAAGACGGCAAGACCGTCACCCAGATCGCCTATGCCCGCGCCGGCATCATCACGCCAGAGATGGAATTCATCGCCATCCGGGAAAACCTTGGTCGCAAGGCTGCAAACGAAAAGCTTCCCCGTGATGGAGAGAGCTTCGGCGCGGCGATCCCGGATTTTGTTACACCGGACTTCGTCCGCGAGGAAGTCGCCCGCGGGCGCGCGATCATCCCAGCCAATATCAACCATCCGGAAGCGGAGCCGATGATCATTGGCCGGAACTTCCTGGTGAAGATCAACGCCAATATCGGCAACTCTGCCGTCACCTCGTCGATGGCGGAGGAAGTCGAGAAAATGGTCTGGGCGACTCGCTGGGGCGCCGACACCGTCATGGACCTATCGACCGGGCGCAACATCCACAACATTCGTGAATGGATCATCCGGAATTCGCCGGTTCCGATCGGCTCGGTGCCGCTCTACCAGGCGCTGGAAAAGGTTGGCGGCATTGCCGAGGACCTTACCTGGGAAGTCTTCCGCGACACGCTGATCGAGCAGGCCGAACAGGGCGTCGACTATTTCACCATCCATGCCGGTGTCCGGCTCTCCTACATTCCGCTCACCGTCAACCGCGTTACCGGCATCGTATCGCGCGGCGGTTCGATTATGGCCAAGTGGTGCCTGCATCATCACAAGGAGAGCTTCCTTTACGAGCATTTCGAGGAGATCTGCGACATTTGCCGTGCCTACGACGTTTCCTTTTCACTTGGTGACGGCTTGCGTCCGGGCTCGATTGCCGACGCCAACGACGCAGCGCAGTTCGCCGAACTGGAAACGCTCGGAGAGCTGACGAAGATCGCCTGGGCGAAAGACTGCCAGGTCATGATCGAAGGCCCTGGTCATGTGCCGATGCACAAGATCAAGGAGAACATGGACAAGCAGCTTGCGGTCTGCGGCGAGGCGCCGTTCTACACGCTCGGACCGCTGACGACCGACATCGCGCCGGGTTACGACCATATCACCTCGGGCATCGGTGCCGCGATGATTGGCTGGTTCGGCACGGCGATGCTCTGCTACGTCACGCCGAAGGAACACCTCGGCCTTCCCGACCGCAATGATGTGAAGACCGGTGTCATAACCTACAAGATCGCCGCCCATGCCGCCGACCTCGCCAAGGGTCATCCGGCAGCGAAGGTCCGCGACGACGCCCTGTCGCGCGCCCGTTTCGAGTTCCGCTGGGAGGACCAGTTCAACCTCGCGCTCGATCCGGAAACGGCCCGTTCGATGCATGACGAGACCTTGCCGAAGGAAGCCCACAAGGTCGCGCACTTCTGCTCCATGTGCGGTCCGAAATTCTGCTCCATGCGGATTTCCCACGATATCCGCGACGCTGCTCGTCAAGAGGGCATGGAGGCGATGGCAGTCAGATATCGTGCTGGCGGCGATCTCTACATGCCAAAGGATCTGTAGTTCATTCGCAGAGGGGAGGGGAGATTCGAGGGGAGGGGTTTAGGGCTCCCTTCGCCCGATGGCCTACCGCTCGATGCGGTAGGCGAGCGGAATGGGCTCCAAAATCGGTATTTTGATAAAAGGCCTTTGCTCAGCTATTCCGGGAGCGGTCCTGCGGCACCGTTTCACGGTTTTGTCACGCTTGGCCGCCGTTTTTCACGTTTGCACACTACCGGCCGATGTCGCGAGGACATCCGATTGCCTGTTTGACATCCATCATTTGGAAAATTCAGAGAATTGACTTATATTCTTGTCCGGAGTGGGATGGCAGGTTTCCCCGCCGCCCCCTTCCCTAAAGTATGAATTGGACCCGGATTTCGATTTGCAAGGTCGTCCGGGTCTTTTTCACTTTAAGGGTAACGCTGATAGGCCAATGCCACATCGTCGTTACCTCCGGTTTGAGAGCAAGGCTGTTGCCTCAGCCGGGCTAGCCAATCCGGCCCGGTCGCGCCGCTTGCTCTGCGCTGCTGCTTTTGCTGCTCAAAACTGAATCAGGTTTCCTCTTTGTAGAGCGCTAAAACTCTCGGGTTCGTTAACTGGTCGTGCGTTGTCTCAAATGTGGCACCGTCCCATTCAATCCACGCTTCCCAACCGGTCGGCGTCGCTCTGCCGTACCATACTCGAACGCTAATCCGATTGTTCGGCAATTCTTCGACTATGGAAACTGTGTGCGTGCCGCCGAGGCCGGAATCAATGTCATAGACTTTGACTTTTCGTATCGGTCCCATGGTTCCCCTCACAGCAACGCAAGTTGTTCGGCTGGGCGAAGTGGGACGACCGGGACCGGCAGGGCGCTTAGGCGCTCCTGCACCTGACCTTGCCGGGCGCGATCCTGGGCAAACTCGTAGCAGGCAATTTCGCAAATGATCGAGGTATCCTTCCAATCGTCCCTGTACATCGAGGTATCGACGCCCGCGCCTTCATACATGTGGAACCCTGACAACTTCTGATATTCAGCCGCAGGACCGGTTTCAACCCTCTGAAAGCATTGCGCGCCGGAATATCGGAAGGCGGCGGACGCTTGCGGGACGATGAATGCGCCCCGATTGGCCAGTTCGGCCGCGATGTCGATCACGTGAAACTCAAACTGGCGGCCACGATAGCGCGGTCCATTGCCGGCGCGCTTCACGGCACCGAACGGCGGATTGGACACGGCCACGTCAAAACGCTCTCCACCAAGCTCCCTTTGCCAGTCCCTCCAGTCAAAGACATCGGCGCAGATCCAACGAGCCTCCGGCAGCAGCTTTCTGCCCACCTCGACATATCGGGGATTCAGCTCAACGCATGTCAGGTCCGGGCAATTGTCGGCCCATTTCGCGCGGTGGTGCAGGAAGTAGGACAGGATTCCGATCCCGGCGCAAAGATCGATGACGCGGCTGCCAGCGCCCCCGGCATCGATGGAGAAGTCTGCAGCCAGCCCCCAGGGCGTAAAGAACGCCCCGGATGCTCCGTTGATGTGGTTCGCGCCTTCGTGCCAGTTCTGAAACACGAAGTCTTTTTCGTCTTCGCTCAAGCGATCCTTGGTCAGGACCGCCTCGGCCTCCGCGTGGGCCTTGCGCTGCGATTTGGTGAGTTTCGCCATGGCTTAAAACTCCCCATCTACAACGATGATGGGTTCGCTCTTGTCCATGCGAATATTCAAACCTGTCAGGCCGATTCCGATCAGGTCCGGGCCTTCGAAGTTGGTCAATTCAGGATCCATCACAGGCCGGTAAACCGTGATCAGCTCCGCGATCTCCTCGACGGTCATGCGAGGCTCGGCAATGTCTCCGTGCTCATCCCTGCCCACGATGACAAGGTTTCCGGCAAACGGATTTGGAAAGTCCTTGAGGCGAACGATTGTATGAAGACCGTCTGTCAGGCCGTTGTCGTCCACGAAGACATCGTGATTGTCATCGAGGCGGGCGACATCGAAAAAGCTGCACTTGATGCGCTGTTTGACTTCCGCAATGTAGTTTGCCCGGCTTAGGGAGATATTGGCCATTGCCCCGAAAAAGGCATCGTAAAAATAGGCCGTGACGAACTCGGATTTGTTGGTCATAGAGCGATCCCTCAACCTGCGAGGCCGACACAGCAAGCGACCAGCCCGAAGCTGAACAGGCTCACGCTGACAAGCGCGCAGAATTCTTTGATAAACATCTATTTCTCTCCTTCTTCCCGTGGAACGCGGGTTCTGTCCCCGAAAGGGCAGGAGCCCGGCTCCTGCTCCTGAGACCTCGGCGGCGAGAGTGTGGGGGAGGGGGACAAGGGGAAAAAACGGAGGGGACTCCCCACCTATTTCAAGTGCTAATTTCACTTGTTTCGATCCTTGATTTCCCGGCTTCTCCCGCTGCCTTTCTGCGAGGGTTCGCAGCGCTGCGCTGCAACCCTTGCCTCGCGGCGAGCAGCGGGTGTGCAAGCGGAGAGGTCCTTCGCGGGGACCCTGCTGCACGAAGCGTGGAACGCGCGTAGGAAGCTGGGCGGAAGGCACCTTGAAGCGCGCCGAGGGCGGAGCCCTAAGCGTTTTCGAAGGAAGATGTGGAGCGTGCTTTGCACGCGATTCCATTGTTGGCGGCGCGTTGCGCCGCATCGCCGGCCGGGCTCTTCGCTATTTGGGGCTTCGCGCTCGTCCGGCAATCACCTATGCAGCCAGGACCTGTGGCTTTCTATCCTTGTCGAACAGCTCTCCGCTTTCCAGCATGGCGCAGGCGACGCCTATCAGACGACTACCGACCGAACGTAGAGCGCGAGCATGAGAATGCCCTCGTTTGCGCATGTCACTGTACCGGTTCCGGGAATGGAAATCGTGCAGCACAGCTATTCGTGCCCAATGGAATACAGCCGTTCGAAGCCTATGCGGGCAGGACTGGCGCATCGCGACAATATATTGTTTCCCGCTACGCCGGGTCACCGGCGCTACACCCGACAGGGCTCGAAGAACGTTGGCATCCCGTCGGCGAACAGCTTCAGGCGCTTCTGAAAGCAATGCCGCCAGGACGATTGGCCCGATGCCAGGCAGAGATCTCAATATCTCCGGATCACAACGCGTATCCGGGTCTGTTGGCTCGGTCGAGGGTAACTCGGCAACCGCGGCACACAGACGTTCAAGGTGCTTCATGCCGATCTTCATTTGCTGCATTACCAGCCGAAGACGGGCAAGGATGACTTCGCAATGGGCGACGCAGGCCTCCGTAACCCCAGGTGCGACGGAGATTGGTGTCGAACGAAGGTGAGCAAGCAGGGTATCCGCCGTCCATTTTCTGACCCGGCACCTTTTTAACAGTCGTGCGATCGTGGCCTGCCGAACGTTCCGCGCTTTCGCTGGCGTCGGCACAAGTTCCCACAAGTCCAAGACCCAACCTCGCGCCCAATCTTCCGACAACTCAATTACTTGCGGGTAGTAGCGCCAGAGTTGATGACGAAACCGGTTGGCCAGCCGGTTCCGCTCAGCCGAAAGATCCTCAACCATCCGAGACCATTCCCGAAGTTCAATGACCGTTGGATGAACAGGCCTCAGGAAGCGGTAAAACCGCGCGTCAGTTCGCAAAGAGTCAGCCAAAACGTAGGCATCCAAACGATCATCCTTGGCTCCTGCCACGGTGAAGCGGTCACGGAGCCGGTCGAGCTGTTTCGGATTGATGGCATGCACCAGGAAGCCAGCGTCCATAAGATGTTCAACGACCGGCCCATGGGGCACTTCTATACCGACGGCGACATTCTCCGGTTCCTGACCTGTGACCGATCTTATCCAGGAGGCAAGTTCCGCAAGCCCGTCACCACCGTGCGAGAATGCACGATGACCTAACTTCTCCCCGTCTACATCGAGGGCATAGGCATAGTGGGTCGCCGAAGCCCAATCCACGCCCACATACGCTGCAATCGTATTTTCCATGAATTCTCCTTCGTAGCTCGAACGGGCGGCCGCGAACCTCGCCGGACCTGTTCTGGCGCTCGAAGGCGCAACTCCCCACGGGGCGTCGATCGCGGCCAATCCAACGGGGCACTTGTCCCCTCTAGGCGCTCGCGGCGCAGTATCACCAGGTTACTCCCGAAGGACTGGCCCGCAGGTCGATCTATACCACCCCGCGAGGAGCGTTTTGATTGGAACAGGGATCGCCCACCGGGACGGCCAGGTGTGGATCCGCGGGCCCGGCCGGCACGCGGATCTGCGCCTGGTCCTGCACGAGGGAGCGACGCCGGCGTGCCGGCTGCGTGAGTGAGGAAGGATGGGGAGACCGATTTTTGCCCTTGGTGGGGGAGGGGGAGCGGCGTTTCCCCTCTCCCGGCAGGGGTGTGATGACCGCCTGCAGGGCGGCCTATTTGAGGATGGCAAGCGGAGTGCGCAGGGCGACGCCCGGAGGTGGGAGGATCGTCACCGGATGGCCGAGACGGGCGCTTGCGCCTGGCTCGGGGAGCGCAGCGACTAGAGCCGTGCCCAAAGGGTGCCGCCCGAACCTATTTACTTAGTAGTATAACGAGCCTAAGAACGGTTCTTCACTTACATTTAGGTAATTGGCGAAAAGGAATTCTTATGTCCGAAGCTGCTCAAAACGACATCTCTCTTGAGCCTGATTTCGTTGATCTGACGGCGGACATAGTTTCGGCCTATGTGAGCAACAATACGGTCGCCTCGGGCGATCTGCCGGCGCTGATCGCAACCGTTCACGCGGCGCTGTCATCCACCGTTCAAGAAGCTTCGGAGCCTGTTGTTGAAGAGCTGAAACCTGCGGTTCCGATCAAAAAGTCCGTGACCAACGATCACATTATCTGCCTGGAAGACGGCAAGAAGTTCAAATCCCTGAAGCGGCATCTGCGGACCCACTACGACCTGACGCCGGAAGAGTATCGAGCAAAGTGGGACTTGCCGACGGACTATCCGATGGTCGCGCCGAGTTATGCGGCTGCCCGATCCGAGCTTGCGAGAAAGATGGGCCTAGGTCAGAAGGGTGCGCGGAAGACAAGAAAGCCCCGTTCCAAGTCTTGAGGATCCAGTCGGCTTCAATCGCTGTCGGTTTTGGGTTCGCTGGCGCTGTCCCGCAAGACTCGAATTCCATGCCGCAATAGTGTCCGATCCTTGGGACTGTCGCTCATCACCGTTCGGAAAGCGTCGTGTCCAATTGATATCTTTTGCGTCGCGACCAGAAGCTCAAGTGGCTGTTTTCCTTCGCGGTCCCAGGTTTCGACCCGGAAATGCAAGCCTCGAACGAATGGGTCGGAATCGGTAATGAGCATGCGATCGGCAACCAAAACGGCGGTTTCCGGGGAAAGCAGTACTGGTTTCTGTTTGCCGATAGCTTGTTCCAGGATCATGCGAGCAAGCTGATCGACGCTTGCCCACTTTCTGCGGTATTCAGCCATTAATCGGTTGCTCGGTCGCGTGATGGATCGATCACATAGAATGTTCTCTTTTTGTTTCTGTGACAATTCAAATTGTAGGCCGCCCATCTAGCTGTCGCTGCTCGTCAGGCCAGTCAGAGATCTGAGCTCCCCGGCAAGCGTTCGAAGTTCATCCTTATGGTCCCGGACCCATTCGAGAGTCCGGAGGGCGCATTTGAGCCGGAGAATGTGTTCCTCCTCCTCGCTGGCCATATGGCCGCGCAGGCTCGAAAACCGTTGTTCGCGCTTTTCAAGAACATCGCGGATTTCATCGATCTGGGCGTAAATGGACCGTTCCGGCACGACAGACCCTCCAATTATCGTTCGCGTTGAACGAATTGGAGCCGCTTAGCGCGGATCGCCTCGGCGAGTTTTCTCAAGATCTGCCCAACGAAGGCGTGGCTGAATTTTCCATAGGATATCGTCAGCGGATCATAGCTGATCGGCTCAACATGAAAAGATCCGGGCAGAATGTCCGTATTGGCTTCATCAAGGAGGATCCAGCAGGGGGCGTCACCCTTGAGCTTCAGGCGTTTGCGTTCGGTTTCCGGAACGCGCAAGCACAAGCGGCCGACGCCTGGATCTTTCGTTGTGAGGGGAAACAAAACCACGTCGCCACTTTTGGACGTCAATGGAACGACAACGCATGCCGGCCGTGCCTTTCGGCCTTGTTCCTCGCCTTTTGCGTTTTCTCTTGACCAAAGGAAGCTATAGGAGATGACCAGACCAGTTTCCGGATCAATCATCTGCGCCTGTTCCTTGCTCATATTGGTCTGCCAAGGCCAGAAGCCCGTCCTCGACGTCGGCAGGCATCGTCTCCAGCGTCACGGCTTTGCGGGGATCCTTGGTGCCCTGCAAACGCTCATAATCTTCGAATGCCATGAGAACGAATCTCGGTTTGCGGTGATGGGTGATGCAGACGGGTTCCCGCCTGGCTGCATCAGTTACGTCGCCGACGTGTTTGTTGAGATCGGCGGTCGTGAAAGTTCGCATCGGAAACTCCCTTAAAATCCAAATTTTATTGATAATATGGATATTCTGGAATTTCAAGATGTGAGGCACAGTCGTGCAGATATGAATCAGCTCTATGTTTGAGGGCATGGCGTTGATTTCCCGCCAGACAACGCCATACCGGTACAACACTGAAGCACAGGGCGGAAACAAAAAGCCTCCGGGCGTTCCGGAGGCTTAGCGGGGACTGATGATTTTTCGAGGAAAATCAGGCTTTATTGTTGTGTTGATTGTCGTCCAAACAACTTAAGAATGGCTTTAAGGCCATTCGTCAGAGCAGGGAAGAAAGCCCGCACGGGCTTGCCGCTAAACAGAACCGATTGCCGGCCGCTCGATGCGGCTGGCAATCGGCCCCCGCCGCGCCGACCTGGTTAGTGGCGCCAATTACGACGGCCATATTTGCGCCCGTCGATGATGATGCGGTCCTGCTGATCGATGGGCGTTCGGGCGTGGCAGAGGACTCCGGCTTCATCAAGGCGGTAAACGACGCAATCGGAATCCCCGAGTGCATAGACCACAAAGCACCACGGGCCTTTCCCGTCTTCGCGATCCTGAAACCATCCGTTCATGTTCCGGCACTGCCAACGCCCGGCCCACCATGTGGCTCCGGGCTGTCCTTTGTCTGTGCGCTGGAAGAGTTCAAGCTGAAGCATGATCCTGTCCCGTGAGCTTTCGTTGGAAAGGGAAGCCGGTCGCGGGAGGAGAGGCCCGCGACCGGCGACGGCTGATTATTCAGCCGCCACGGGAAGAGTTTCGACGTTGCCCATGTCGTCGTCGGTTTGCTGCTCATGTGTGGGCATGCCGCAGCGGATCGGTTCGGGCAGCCAATCCTTATCTTTGAGGGCTTTCTGGGCGAAGGCTGGACATGCAGCGGCTTTTGAAATCGACCATGCGCTTGCGTCCCGACAGGATCATTGTCGGCGAAGTTCGCGATGGTGCGGCGCTGACGCTGCTCAAGGCATGGAATACGGGCCACCCGGGCGGCATCGCCACGGTTCACTCCGACAACGCCTTCACCGCACTGACGCGCCTCGAACAGTTGATCGCGGAAGTGTCTCAGCAGCCGATGCCCCAAGTCATCGCAGAAGCGGTTGACCTCATCGTCTCGATCGAGCGCTCCCCCGAACACGGGCGCATCGTTCGGGACATCGTGACTGTGTCCGGCTTTCGGGACGGCACGTATGACGTCCGCTCAGCCGTTGCATCTCAGTTCCTCAACAAAAATTCCAACGACAGACAAGGGACCCTTCATGTCGCGTAATTTCTTGACTTTTCTGACCCTGGTCGGGGCCGGACTATTCGTCATCGAACCAGCCTTTGCCTCCGGCGGCGGTTCGCTTCCCTGGGAAGGTCCGCTTCAACAGATCCAGGCGTCTATCAACGGTCCTGTCGCTGGCGCCGTTGGCCTGATCGCGGTTGCGATCGCCGGCGCAATGTTGATCTTCGGCGGCGAACTTAACGACTTTGCCCGTCGTCTCGCCTACGTCGTTCTAGTTCTCGGCGTGCTGCTCGGCGCGTCCACCATCGTCGGCCTGTTCGGATCCTCCGGCGCCTCCATCGGAATTGCTCCGGAAGGGAACACGGCAATCGTGGAACCGGCTCGTGACTGATGCGCCGGGCCTCAACAGAGCGCGGGTTCACCGCGCTCTTTCACGCCCGACACTGTTGTTCGGAGCAGACCGGGAGCTGGTGCTCGTGACCGGTCTTGCCTCGGTCATTCTGATTTTCGTGATCCTGAAGCCCTATGCCGCTGTGCTCGGCGTGGCGATCTGGATCGTGGTCGTTGGCGTGCTGCGGATGATGGCCAAGGCAGACCCTCTGATGCGCGCTGTCTATCTGCGGCACGTCAAATACCGCGCCTACTACCGGCCGACATCCACGCCCTGGCGGAAATACTGAACATGGTTGCCCTCAAAAGATTCCGGCACGTCGCGCCATCCTTTTCCGACCTGCTCCCTTATGCCTTCATTCTGCTCGCCGGCATGGCAATTGCCGAAATGCGCGGTGCGGTTATAACGGGTCGCAACGGCCTGCTCTGGGGCGTTGCAGGGTTCGTCGCGTTCCACTTCGCGCCCGGATTCAGCCTAGCTCCCGAAGTGCCCGGCGTCGCGGCGGCGGATGTTTTTGCCCGGCAGATTTGGTGGTGGGCCACCGTCCTTACCGCAGGCGCCGGATTGTGGCTGATCGCATTCGGCCGTAACTGGGTGGCCTGGGGCGCAGCAGCAATGCTGCTGCTGGCACCACACGTGATCGGCGCGCCAGAGCCGGACACCTTCACCGGCCCAGTTCCGACCGAGATCGGGGCAATGTTTGCCAGCCGTGCCTTTGGCGTCGGAATGGCAGCCTGGCTTCTGCTTGGTTGTTTTGCAGGTTTTTTCTGGCAGCGCGAGGGGGCGAGGGTCGGCGCAACGCAGGCGGCCTGATCCGGAATCTAAATCATAACCGACCGGGCGAAACATCTCGTTTTGCCCGGTTTCTTTTTAAGGAAACCTGAAACCCCATGGAACGCTCTCTCGCACTCTTCGCCATCGGGCTGGTCTTTGGCGGAGGCATCGGCTTTGTTGTTGCCGCAAGCAATGGTGTCGC
>NZ_CP045333.1:2042500-2135000 GCF_009363335.1 Labrenzia sp. THAF191a | reverse complement strand
GGACGGCCGGCGGCGCTTGATGCGAATGCCGACGCCCTCGGCTTCCTCGAAGATATCCGGCTTGGTGACCTTCACGCTGACGCCTTCAACCAGCTCATTCGTCAAAACGAATTCCGCAACGGCTTCAGCCCAATCCTCGACCAGGTCGATATGACCGCCGGAGGCTGCCTTTTGCAGAATGAATTCGACCGCGTCGGCATAGGAAACAAACGCACCCGTTTCGCGCACGATCCGGCGATAGCCGGTAACGGTCTGCATTTCGATATCGAAGCAGACGGTTTGTGTCCGGTTTTTCTCGCTGTCCAGAATGCCGATCTGCGTCGCGACTTTCAGTCCTTCGATGAGGATGACATCGTGCCCGTCCTCTACAAGGTAATCGACATTCTTTTCCATTCAGGTCTCCGGGATCTCGGGCATGACCGGTTCCATCGCCATTGCCGTGAAGTTTCTCAGCAGATGGATGTAATCGGATACCGCGCCCGGTCAAGGTTGTTGCCTTGCCCGAATGACCTATTCAGCCGCCGCTTCGACTGGATCCAGAATATCAACCGCCCGGGTCACACCGCGCAGCTCCGCCAGTCCCCGCAACCGGCCGATCGCCGGATACCCGGGCGTCGAAGTTCCGCTGAGATCGTTCAATATGCGATGCCCATGATCCGGCCGCATCGGGATCCACTTACCCGTTTGTCGTTCCATGCGCCGCAATGCGCGAATGATGGCGACCATATCGACGTCGCCCTCAAGATGCGCATCTTCGCGGAAACTGCGGGGATCCTGCTCGCGCCTGGTTGCCCTCAGATGGGCAAAATGGATCCGCTCACCCAATGCATCGATGATTTCGGGAATATTGTTGCCGGCGCTGACACCAAGCGACCCGGAGCAGACGGTAAAGCCGTTTGCCATTGACGGGTTCATGCCGGCAATTCGCTGCAGATCACCGATCGACCCGACAATTCGCGGCAAACCGAAGAGAGACCTCGGCGGATCATCCGGATGGATGGCCAGTACGGCACCCTCCTCCTGGGCGGCCGGCACGACGATTTCAAGGAAGTTCTGAAGGTTCCGGAAAAGCTCTTCCCGACCGATACCGCGATAAGACGCGAGGCGGTCCCGGAATGTCTCCAGCGTGTAGCTTTCTTCCGAACCGGGCAGTCCTGCAATGATATTGGCGGTCAGCCTGTCCCGCTCCTCGATGGACATCCGGGCAAAGCGTTCCTCGGCGAGCGCTATATCGGCGGCATCATAGTCAGCCTCAGCGCCCTCACGTTTCAGGATGAACAGATCGAAAGCGGCATAGGCGGCGAACTCGAACCGCAGGGCGGTTGCACCGTCTTCCAGTTCGTAGTCGAGATCCGTCCGGGTCCAGTCCAGCACGGGCATGAAATTGTAGCAGATCGTTTTGATGCCCTGACGTGCCAGCGCGCGAACCGTCTCCGCCCAGTTTACCGCCCACTTTTCCCATCCGGGCGCCCCGGTCTTGATGTCCTCATGCACCGGGATGCTCTCGGTGACGACCCATTCCAGGCCGGCTGTCTCGATCATGCGACGGCGGGAAGCGATTTCCTCTTCCGGCCAGAAGGTGCCGTTGGGAATGTCATGCAGGGCGGTGACGATGCCGCGTGCACCTGTCTGGCGGATATCCCTCAGGGAGATGGGGTCCTGCGGTCCGAACCAGCGCCAGCTTTCGATCATCGCCTGAAGTCTTTCTTGTTGTTATCGCTGCAGCGTTTTGTGTTTGGGGTCTTGCGTCTGGCGCACATGAGGCCCGGCGCTCAGGGTGCGGCCTGTGCCGGGGTATAAAGGTAACCGTCGAAATCAGGGTCGCCGACGTCGGAAAGCTCGAGCAGGGTCAGGCGAACGTTTTCCAGGTGCTGCCACATGGCAAGGCGCGCCTTCTCGGAGTTACGGTGGCGCAATGCCTCCAGAATTTCGGCGTGATCATCCAGCCATTTGGCCCGGTAGCTGAGATCGAAGATGCGGTCATGCAGCCGAGCCCACATGGAACTGTTTTCACGCTTGTTCCAGAGGTCTTCCACCTGGTCCACCAGAACACAGTTCTGGGTTGCCTCGGCGATCTGCCGGTGGAACTGCCGGTCGGCGGTGTAATCTTCCTCACCGTGCTCGATCGCCCTGCGCTCCAGATCGAGCGTCTCACGCAGATGAATGATGTCGCTTTTGGTGATCGTGGTGGCGGCAAAGCCGGCAATGCTGCTTTCCAGGAGTTGGCGGGCCTGCAGCAATTCGAAGGGGCCGTAGTCTGCTTTCGGAATATGTAGCGAAATCTTCTCGCCGGCGGCGACATAGCTGCCGGACCCCTTGCGCACATCGAGGTAACCTTCGATTTCAAGAACAATGAAAGCTTCGCGCACCAGAGAACGGCTGATACCGAGTTCGACCGAAATCTGTCGCTCGGTCGGAAACTTGTCGCCGGGCCTGTAGCCCTCCTCCTCGATACGCCTTGCGAGAAGTTCGGCAATTTCCTGGTACCGGCGCTTTGCAGCATCGCTGGTCATGAGGCCTTCCTTGCACCCTCCCCGGCAGCTGCAATCTCGCGATAATAGTCGGCCAGGATATGGAATGCTTTTTTCTTGGTTTTCTTGTCGGCGGCAATCAGCCCCTTGTGGTTATAGCCGTTCTGGAAAATATTTTGGCGCCGTTCAACACGAAAATCGTAAAGTATCCACGGCGACATGCCTTTGATATATCCAAGTTCGCGCAGAGTTGCGATCTGTCTGGTGTAGACTTCGGCCATGTAATCTTCGCTGAAGAGGCCAGACTTCGGACCTTTCTCACCGATAACGCCGTCAGCACCCGTTTCCGAAATCACCACCGGACGGTCCGGGTCCGAGTTCTCCCCGATCGCGGCAAGGTCATCGAAATTCTCTTCATACCATCCGTAATATTCGTTGAGGCCGATGATATCGATATGCGCCGCGAGCCTGTCCTCAATCCGGTTCCGGGCGTGGTTCACCAGACAGGCTGCGGAAGTCAGCCGGGTCGGATCGAGACGTTTGCAGGTTTCGGCAAGGCCTTTCATGAAGGTAAGCCGGGCATCCGTGTCAGGATTCTCGTTTCCGACGGACCAGATAACGACACTTGCCCGGTTGCGATCCCGCTTGATCAGTTCCGACAACTGGTTTTCAGCGTCGCGATAGGTTGCCGGATTGGCGAAATCGATGGCCCAGTAGACCGGGATTTCCTCCCACAGCAAGAAGCCGAGTTCATCAGCAATCTGAGCCGCCCGCTCGTGATGCGGATAATGTGCAAGACGCAGATAGTTGCAGCCGAGTTCGCGCGCATGGGCAAAGCGGCGGCGCAAATCATCCTCATTTGTCACCTTGCCGAGGATTGCATCGTCCTCGTGGACGGAAATCCCGCGAAGGAACAGAGGTGCCCCGTTCAGCAGAATATCCGTGCCGCGGCGCTCGATCTGCCGAAAACCGATCCGGTCGCACACACGGTCTTCGCCGCAGGTGACGCTGACATCATAAAGGACGGGCGCTTCCGGGCTCCATAGTTGCGGCCGGGATGAAATGTCGAGCGTTCCCTTGCCGTCCGCATCCAGCACTATTTCTTTTTCAATGCCAAGCCCGGGAATGGAAAGGGTCACAGCACCAGCCGGCACACCGTCGACGGTGACTTCGGCCCGCAGCGTGGAATACGTGCCGTCCGGCACAAGGTAGAGAAAGAAGTCCTTGATAAGGGTCTTCGGTGTTTCGAAGAATGAGACTTCCCGATAGAGACCACCGTAGTTGAACCAGTCGGTATTGCGCATCGGCACCCGGTCGCGTGTCCGGGTGTTGTTGACGCAGGCCATGATCCAGTTACGACCGGTCTTCAGTTTGCCCGTAAGCTCGACGCAGAAAGGTGTCGACGCACCGTAGTGGTTGCCAAGGAACTCGCCGTTCAGGAAGATCTTGCAGTCGTAGCTCGCGGCACCGAACCTCAGAAACTGGCGTTTGGAACTGTCCACCGTCTCGATGTCGAGAGCCCGCGTGTACCAGGCGCTGCCTTCGAAGAAGTACCACTTCTCCTTAATCGTCGCCCAGTTGGACGGAACCGGCACTGTTTCCCCCATGTAGGGATCATAGTCCCAGGGTTCAGTGCGGTTCTCCGGTGCCTCCGGCAGCATGGCAAACCATTTCTGCCGGAGGCCGGTGTCGAGCAGATCGACACAGAACGTCCAGTCGCCATCAAGGCTTTCCGATGCCCGCCCACCCATGAAGATCAGGCCGTCATGACACAAGGACTGCGTGTTGAAGGGCACGTCATAGTCTTCGTCATGCAGCGCCTGCAAGGCGTTGTCGGCGAGATGGGAGCGTTCGAGCATCGGTCAGGTCTCCGGCAGGACTTTCAGGTGTTTTCAGATGTTATTGTGCAGCTGCCTTGATGCGCTTGATCAGGTCGGCAACGACCGGAGACTTGGCCGCCGCTTCTTCGTGCATCGGCAGGACCGCTTCGATGAACGGGCCCTTTTCCACTTCGACGAATTCCACGCCGAGTTCGCTCTTCGCGGTCTCGACCGCTTCCGCACTCATAGCGTCCCACTGCTCGCGGTGGAAATCCATGGATTCACGTGCGGCCGTGCGCATGGCTTCCTTCTGCTCGTCTGTCAGATCGTTCCAGGAGCTGGTGGAAATCATCACGACGGACGGGATCATGGTGTGACCGTCGTCGGAATAAAACTTGGAAACCTCGCCATGACGGGCGGACGTAAGCGCGATCGGGTTGTTTTCAGCGCCATCGACAACACCCTGCTGCAGGGCGCTGTAAAGCTCGCCCCAGGCAATCGGGGTCGGATTGGCACCGAGCAGCTCAACCATGCGAATCGCGGACGGGCTCGGCTGAACGCGGATCTTCATGCCTTTCAGGTCGGCCGGGGAGTGGATCGCCTTGTTGGCGTAGAAGGAACGGGCGCCCTCGATGTAATAGGCAAGGCCGATGAAGCCCTTGTCCTCGGACGAGGCAAGAATGTCCGCGCCGATGTCATTGGTCAGAACGTCGTAGTAGTGGTCGGCACTGACGAAGATGTAGGGCAGGTTGAGCGCACCGTAGGATTCCTCGAAGGCCTCCAGCTCGGATGCGTTGGAACGGGCCATGTCCAGGGAACCGTTCTGCATCAGCTCCATGGATTCACGCTGGGTGCCAAGCTGGGCATTGGCATAGATGCGGATTTTCAGATCGCCGTCTGTCAGCTCTTCAACGCGTTCGGCCATGAACTGCATCGACTTGTGCAGCGGATGGTCTTCCGGGTTGTTGTGGTTGAGGCGCAGCGTCTTGGCGCTGGCGGCAGAACCCAGAGCGACGACGCCCGCGGCAAGAACAGCCGCCAGCTTAACGAATTTCGACATGATTTCCTCCCAATTGCAGCCTTGGCCGCAGGACTTGCGTTCCGTGCCGGAACGGATCGGTTGGCCGCGGGACTTGCAAGGCCAGACCGCCGCGGATGAGGAATTGTTCGTCCAATTTTCAAAATCAGTCAACCTTTTTTGGAAAATTGGTTGACCAATTTAATTTCCTGACGCATGTCTTAATGTGTCGGAGCCCACGCCGCGCCTGTTGCCGCGGCAAGAACGAGGCCTGCGCGGGAGGAATATCGTGACAGTCATCACCAGAGGCGTGGACATGGTCCTGCGTCTCGTCATCACCATCGCCTTCGCCGTCCTGGTTGCCTGTGTCGTCTGGCAGGTCGTCTCGCGCTACGTGCTGCAAAGCCCGAGCACGGTGACAGACGAAATGGCCCGTTTCCTGTTCATCTGGGTTGCTCTGCTGGGCGGGGCTTACACCTTCGGCCAGCGACGACACCTTGCCATCGACCTGCTGCCCGTCATCACCACCGGCATCCTGCGCCTTCTGGTCAATGTCGGCATCATTGCCGCCATTGCACTCTTTGCAGGGGTCGTGATGGTTTACGGCGGCCTCGACCTGGTCAGCCGGACACTGGAAACCCAGCAGGTATCCCCGGCGCTGCGCCTTCCCATGGGCCTCGTTTATATCGCGATCCCGTTCTCCGGGCTCTGCATTCTCTACTACTGCCTGACATTTCTGGCCGACCTCTTTCGCACTGGCCGCGGCCCGAACGAGCAGGAAGGCACCGCCAGCGTCGGCGGCCCTCTGGACTGAAACCTGACCGGGAACGAGTAACTTCATGGATATCCAATCTGTCCTCGTCCTGTTCGGGACATTCGCTTTTCTGATGATCCTGGGCGTACCGATCGCCTTCGCCATCGGTCTTGCAGCTTTCGCCACCTTCCTGCTGTTCATGTCGTTCGACCAGTCGGTCTATATCGTCGCGCAGCAGGTCGCCTCCGGTCTCGACAGCTTCACCCTGCTGGCCATTCCGTTCTTCATTCTGGCAGGCAACATCATGAACCGGGGCGGCATCGCCATGCGCCTGATCGAGTTCGCCAAGGTTTTGGCCGGCCGCCTGCCCGGCGCGCTTGCCCACTGCAACGTCATCGCCAACATGATGTTCGGCTCCATCTCGGGCTCCGCCGTTGCCTCGGCCGCCGCTGTCGGCGGCGTGATGTCTCCGCTTCAGAAGAAGGAAGGCTACGATCCGGCGTTCAGCGCGGCGGTCAACATCGCCTCCTGCCCGACCGGCCTTTTGATCCCGCCGAGCGCAACCTTCATCGTCTATTCGCTGATTACCAACGGCACCTCCATCGCGGCCCTGTTCGTTGCCGGATACATTCCGGGCATCCTGATGGGGCTCAGCTTGATGGTCGTCGCCGGCATCATTGCCAAGCGCAGGGGATACCCGGTTGCCGAACGGCCCAGCATCCAGGAAGTTATCGCCAAGACGCTGGACGCCATGCTGCCGCTTGGCCTGATCGTGATCGTCATGGGCGGCATCATCGGCGGCATCTTCACGGCAACCGAAGCTTCAGCCGTTGCCGTTGTCTACACGCTCTTTCTTGGCGTGATCTGGTACAGGGAAATCTCGCCGCGCGAACTTCCGGGCATCATCCTGGAAAGCGCGGTGACAACGTCCATCGTGCTGCTGATGATCGGCTGTTCCATCGCCATGTCGAAAGCGATGGCCTTTGCGGATATCCCCTATTCGATCTCCGACACGCTGCTGAGCCTTTCTGAAAATCCGCTCGTCCTGCTGCTGATCATCAACCTGGCGCTGCTAGTGGTTGGCACCTTCATGGACATGACGCCCGCATTGCTGATCTTCACCCCCATCTTCCTGCCGGTGGTGGAAGATCTCGGCATGGACCCGGTGCATTTCGGCGTCGTCATGACCTTCAACCTGTGTATCGGCATCTGTACACCGCCCGTGGGGTCAGCACTCTTTGTCGGCTGCTCGGTCGGCGGGGTGAAGATTGGCCAGGTACTCAAACCCATGCTCGGCTTCTACGCGGTGCTGGTCGCTCTCCTGCTGCTGGTCACTTACGTGCCTGCCCTCAGCCTGTTCCTGCCGCGCGTTCTCCTCGGCTACTAGGATCTGTCATGAAAGCCCTCAAAAACTGGCGTTACCTGGGCCGCTCCAGCGCCGGGATCGCACTTGAAGTCGAGAACCGGCACCGCCTGGTGGTCAAGGTTCTCGAAAATGCGCTCATCCGCGTTGTTCTGCTCAAGGACGGAACCTACCGTCTGGACCGGACCTGGGCCATCGCACCGGAAGGCGACGTGCCGTTCGACGGCCGTGCGCGGGACGACCTTGCAGGCTTTTCCTGCCCCGGCTTCGTGCTGGAAGAGCAGGACGGCAGGCTTGTCCTGGAAACGGAAAACCTGCGCCTGACCATCAATACCCCGCTTGCCTTCGTTTGGGAAAGCCGGCCCGCTGCCGGCGAACCCTGGCAGGAGATCGCCCGCGACCGGCCCCAGGACGCCTACATGATCGGGCGCCGCGACCATCGCAATCATCATTTCATGCGGCGAAACCCGGATGAGCGATACTACGGTCTTGGCGAAAAGGCCGGTGGCCTTGAGCGCACCGGCAGGCGGTTCGAGATGCGCAATCTCGATGCCATGGGATACGACGCGCAAACCACCGACCCGCTCTACAAGCACATTCCCTTCACCATCACCGACAAGGGCCGGCTCGGCGCAGTCGGGCTCTACTACGACACGCTGGCTCCCTGCTGGTTCGACCTCGGCAACGAGAAAGACAACTACCACCTGCCTTTCCGCGCCTTCCGCGCCGCCGATGGTGACCTTGACTATTACTTCAGCTGGGCACCGAGCGTTCTGGATATCGTCAAGCAGCATCACCGGCTGACGGGCGGCACCGCCTTCATGCCGCGGTGGGGACTTGGGTACTCCGGCTCGACCATGGCCTATACCGATTCCGAAAATGCCCAGGAACGGCTGATGGAGTTCCTTGGCAAGCTGTCGGAAGAAGACATGCCCTGCGACAGTTTCCAGATGTCGTCGGGCTATACAGCCATCAAGGGCAAGCGCTACGTGTTCCATTGGAACACCGACCGCTTCCCCGATGCCGAGACCATGACCCGGGCCTATGCCGAGGCCGGCATCAACCTCATCGCCAATATCAAGCCGGTGCTTCTGGACGACCACCCGCTGTTCAAGGAAGCAGCCGAGGCCGAGCTCTTCATCCGCGACAGTGAAACCGGCACACCCGAGCAGTCACCTTTCTGGGACGGCTATGGTTCACACCTAGATTTCACCAACGAGGACACCGTCCGCTGGTGGCAGAAGAACCTTGAAGAAAAGCTCTTTTCCAGAGGCATTCCCTGCACCTGGAATGACAATAACGAATATGAGGTGTGGGACGACGAAGCGGTCTGCGCCGGTTTCGGAAAACCGATACCGGTCAATCTGATCCGTCCGCTGCACAGCCAGCTGATGACACGGGCCTCGTTTGAGGCTCAGGTTGCCCACCAACCGAAAAAGCGGCCTTACCTGATTTCCCGTTGCGCCTGCCCCGGCACGCAACGCTACGCCCAGACCTGGACAGGCGACAATTTCACCAGCTGGGACACGCTGCGCTGGAATATTCCCATGGGCCTCGGCCTCAGCCTCTCCGGCTTCTACAACATCGGCCACGATGTCGGCGGATTTGCCGGCCCGCGGCCGGAGCCGGAGCTGTTCCTGCGCTGGGTTCAGAACGGCATTTTCCATCCGCGTTTCACGATCCATTCCTGGAACGACGACGGCACCGCCAATGAAGCCTGGATGTATCCGGAAATAACGCCACTCGTGCGCAACGCACTGAAGTTCCGGGCGCAGCTGATCCCTTATCTTTACAGCCTGCTGCACCGTGCCGTGACCGAAGGCGAGCCGATGCTGCGGCCTCTTTTCCTGGATTACCCGAACGACCCTGCCTGCCGGGAAGCTGAATTCGACTTCCTGCTGGGCTGGGATCTTCTGGTCGCGACAGTGGTCGAGGAAGGCGCAACCTCGCGGCGGGTCACGCTGCCTGCCAACGAAGAAGGCTGGTGGGCCTTTGACGGCAGCAGCTGGCATGAAGGCGGCCAGATGATCGACGTTCCGGTGGCTCTTGATACCATTCCGCTGTTCGTTCGAGGCGGTACGGTGCTGCCGATGGCAGCCGAAAACCTTAGGTCGACACCGTCTTCCGACACCTTGCGCACATGGCGTATCTACCCACAGCCGGAAGGAACACCGGACAGGCACTCGCAATTTTATGACGATGACGGTGACACGGTAGAAGCACTGGCTGGCGAGAGCTGTTTGACCCGGCTTTGCCTCTCCCGAACAGGGGTCTCAGTCCATCTGGATTGGCAAAGATCCGGCAACTGGCAACCCGCCTTCGACAAGGTCACCCTTTGGCTCGCCGGTGCCGGCACGTTGACCGTCAACGGAACCGAGCGGAAAACGGGCGATACAATCGACTTCACGGTGAGCCAGTCATGAGCAGCGCCGGTCACTTGGTTGATACGGTCGACTACGACCGGACAAAGCTGCGCATCCGCCTGCTGCACATCGGTTTTGGTGCCTTTGCCAAGGCGCATGTTCTGGTGTTTCACGACGAAATGCTACGCCGAACGGCAAGCGACTGGGGCGTCGCAGTTGCCCGGCTCAACTCCGGTGCGGACGAACTCACCGGTCTTGACGAGGCGGACGGACTTTTCACTGTCGGCGAGATGTCCGGTGACGATCCCTTCTTGCGCCAGGTCGGCGCTATCTGTGCGACGGTCCACCCCAAGCGTGATGGCGTCGACGCCTTGCCGAACCGGATCGCCGATCAGGATCTCGCCGTGATCACACTGACTATCACCGAGAAAGGGTATTGCCTGAAGGACGGCAGGCTGGATGAAGACAGTCCCGGCATCCGGCGAGACCTTGCAACGCCAGATGCCCCTTCCACGGCCATCGGCGTGCTGGTGGAAGGCCTCAGGCGGCGACATGCAGCCGGTCTCGCCGGTTTGACGATCCTGTCGTGCGACAATCTTCCCGCCAACGGCGAGCTGTGCCGTCGTGCGGTCCTGGATTTCGCCGCGCGGCTCAACCCGGCTCTGGCAGAATGGATCGAAGGCAATTGCACTTTCCCCTGTTCCATGGTCGACCGCATCACACCGGCAATGACCGACAGTTCGTTCGCAACGCTTGAGAACGCACTAGGTCACGCTGACCGGAACGGTATCCTGTGCGAGACCTTCCGCCAGTGGGTAATTGAAGACCGGTTTGCCGGTCCACGTCCGGACTGGCATCTGGCAGGTGCTGAATTCGTTGAAAATGTGGCACCGTTTGAAGACATGAAACTTCGGATGCTGAACGGCAGCCATTCGTTTCTAGCCTATCTTGGGGCGCTGGCAGACAAGGAAACGATTGCCGACTGCATGGCCGATCCGGCCTTCCGGCAGGCAGCCCTCACCCTGATGCTGAGCGAACAGGCCCCGACGCTGGCCGTGCCGGACGGTGTCGATATCAAGGCCTATGCCGAAGCCCTGATTGCCCGGTTTGAAAACACCGCGCTTCATCACAAGACCACCCAGATCGCTTCTGACGGCAGCCAGAAACTGCCGCAACGACTGTTGGCACCGATCCGGCAACATCTGAAGGACAACAGCCCCTGGCCGCTATCGGCACTCGCCGTTGCCGCATGGATGCTCTATTGTCGCGGTGTTTCAAGAACAGGCGTCTCGCTGCCGTTGAACGACCCCCTGTCCGCAAGGATTGGCACCATTGTGCAGGAAACGGACGGCAATGCGTATGTCGACAGGATGCTGTCGCTCTCGGAGGTTTTCGGCGACGACCTGCCAGGGTCAGCGGCCTTTGGCAGCACAATCAAATCCGCTTACCAACGGCTGCAAACCTCGGATATTGCCGCAGTTCTGAAAGCCTAGTGACCAGCAGAAGAGCCAGACGGCTTCTGCTGGAAACCGCCTCTAGTCCCTGACGAGCCGCAGGGTCCTGGGCTGTTCGGCAGGTTTCAGTCCGGAAAGTTCCTTGCAGCGCTCGGCAGCGGCTTCAACCGTGCGGCGGGCAAGATCCTGAATGCCGTTCTCGTCAGCCATGAACTCCAGCATGCCTGCTTCGGTCGTGCCGCCTTTGGACGTCACGGCGACGCGGAACCCGGTCGCATCCGCGTCCGGCTGCGCAAGCATGCGCCCGGCGCCGGCCACTGTGCGAACGGCCAATTCGTGGGCAAGGTCCTCCGGCAGACCAAGGCGTGCCCCTGCCGCGGCAAAGGCCTCGGCCATGGCAAACACATAGGCAGGCCCCGCACCGGACAAGGCGGTGACCACCGGCAGCAGGCCTTCGTCCGGCAATTCGACAACCGAGCCGAAGGCGGCAATCAGCTTGAGAGCTTCCACCTTCTGGCTGGCAGTCAGCGCCTCGTTGGCAACAAAGGTCGAGACAGCAGAGCCGACCGTTGCCGGCAGGTTGGGCATCGCGCGAATGATTGGCGTTCCATCCGGGAATTGCTTTTCCAGCACGGAAATCGGTTTGCTGGCCGCAATCGACAGGATCACCGTTTCGCCACCACCGAAGGAGCCGAGCGGCGCCAGAACCTTCTCCACGATCTGCGGACGAGTGGCGATGACAATCGCGGCCGGAGACTGCGGAAAAGGCTCGTTGATGTTGACGCCTGCCTGGCTCTGCAGCCAGCCGGACGGCCGGGGATCGCGCACGTAGATGGAACCGGCAGGCATTCCCTTAGCCAGCCAGGCTTCCACCAGAGCCTTGCCCATGAAACCGCAACCAATGAGGCAAACGCCTCTTTTCGCCAATTTGTCCATGATCATGCGTTCGCAAATATTCGGGTCTTGGCGCTACTAGAATGCTTTCCCGCACAACTCACAAGTCTTAACCGGCCGATACTGATAATTTTTCCTTTCCTCCAAAATTCGCTTTAGAGGAATGGAGTTGAGGATTTCAGTTTACTTGACGTTTTTCCTTATAGACGAATGACGTAAGGAAGCCTGCCAGTAGGACCACATCGATATTTACGACAAGTCCCGCTAGGGAAACACCCCAACAAGACCAGCCATTCTCTACGTTACCTCAACCGGACAATCACGCACCCCAGGTATCGCTGAGCTTGTACCCGCCAGGCCAAGGGTCGCTTGTGTCGAGCATGTGTTGGTGAATGCAACTGAAGAGACAGTCTTTAAAATGCAAAGAAAAATAATCTCAAGCGAGACACACCAGCATACTCTCGATGACCAGCTGCTGAAGTGGCTTATTGAGTATACTTGGCTGGTAGAGTGCCGTCTAATGCTTCGGCGATAGACAGAAAGGACACAGCCTTGGCTTTATAACTCATCTTGTTTGCAAGAATGTAAGCCTGTTTCAACGTGGCATGCGCATCGTTGACTAACCCCAGCTGAACCTGTTTTGCACCTATGCCGCACAAGCGAAAAACATCGTAGCCAGTTCGGCTTTGTGTCCATTCAAAATTCCTGATCGTGCGATTGTTTCTGGCCCATTCATGCAGCTCAATTAGTAGCCTGCGCGCTTCTGAAGTCGAAGTTTTGCTGGCAACGTCGAAGACAGCTTTTGCCCTGACAACCCAGGTATTTGCGCTTTCAGCGACTTGTTCAGCGCGTTCGAATTGTCCGGCTTCAACGTGTTTTTCGATTAGAGGCAACATCAGGTCGTTGGTAACAGACCATCGGCGCTCATTTGCATCAACCGCGATGATCGCCTGACGCATTTCCTCGTCGAATCCAGCATCCAGCAAAGGCTTCACTTCGGACAACAGAGATCGCTCAAAAAAGTCTTCTCTGTGCGAAGGATCCTGTAGATGGCTTCTCGATCGGATTTCGTGGCTTCACGAGATCCGGCCAGAACCTTGTTAACGTGAAATGCCATGCGGGCCTCTAGCCCCTTGGCACTTCGATCCAAAAGAAGTTGTTCAGCCTGCTCAAAGGCGCCACGCCCTTTATCAGCGATGCCAGACCAAACGAGAAAGCGCCCCACAACGGCCAGACGCCGAACTTTGTCATCATTGGGAGGCCCTGTTGTCCGCTTTGCCGCCTCAAGAGCTCTTGATGCCATAAGCTGAGCAGATTTCTGGTTGCCAAGCTTTAGCAGCAAATCTGCGAACTCTATGAAGACTTCAAACTCTGTGTCTGGTGCGTCGTTGAGGTCGGGAATCAATTCCATCGTTCGTGTTGAGGCGGTGACTTCCCCTGCTTCCAGCTGGCCACGCGCTATAGCGAGATAAGCCTTATGAACACGGGGCAAAAAATGAGGATCATCCACCGCCAGGGTTTTTAGCGAATGCGCCACTCTGAGTGCCGCCTCAAATTCCTTCCTGAAAACGAGCCTCACCAGGATTTCGCTCAGAACAGCCGCTCTATGAAAATCGCGGGTAAGGTTGTCAGCTATTTTCAGAGCCTGCTCATGATTGCCGTGATCAAGCAGGTGCTTCACTATGATCAGATGAGCTTCCAGCCGCTCATTCCAAACATCGCCAAGGCTTCCAGCAGCCTGTATCGCCAGCTCGATTTCTCCCTGCTCAAGTTGAGCGAGTATCATTTGTTTTATGAAGGTTCCCCTCGGCGATCCGAACTCAAAGATCGTACTTTTATGGTATTCAAGAAATAGCTTTTCGGCTTCTGCCCATTGTCCGGCATCAAGCAATGTTTCCACCGTTGGGGGGCTCATATCCCTGAGTTGCTCGGAGCGAATTTCGTCGTCTGCATAAATTCGCCAAAGGAACGCCTTGAACAGCTTGCTCGAACCGGTACGCCGGTCTTCCTCATGAGCTTGACCCAGTGCCAAAGTTTGAAGACAGTCTTTCGAGAGCGCTTCCTCACATTGAAATCTGGCATCTTCAACCTCCTGCGCGGAAGGAGGATCAAAGTCCTTAGCCTGGACATGTCCGAACAACAGACCGAGTGAGATGGCAAAAAATAGTGTCTTAACAAGTCGCATATTGCTTGCTCGGAGGAAACGGCACACCAACGGCTACCGCTTCAATCGAGCCAATTTGAGGCCACCCTCCGCGAACTGAATTTTAGGCAAACTCTCCGATCAATATTGGCGCTCACGCTTCACCAATCTTCAGCCGTCACGCACCCCAGGTGTCGCTGAGCTTGTAGCCGCCAGGCCAGGGGTCGCTTGGGTCGAGCATGTGTTGGTGAATGCCGGTGACCCAGCCACGCCCGGAAATTTCCGGAACAATCCCGGCCCGGTCGCCCGCCATCTGTTGTGATACGATCCGGCCGGTGAAGGTGGACCCGATGATGGAAACGGCTTCGAAGGTGTCGCCGACGTTCATTTGCCCCTTCGCCGCCATCAGCGCCATTCGGGCAGAAACGGCCGTACCCGTTGGGGAGCGGTCGACCTTGCCCGGCTGGATGGCAACAGCGGACCGTCCGGAGAGGCCCGTCGGCGTCTTCGACAGGGGACCGCAGAAGGCGCAGAAGGAGATGTGGTTCCAGTCGGCATTTTCCGGATGGGAAAAGCCTAGCTGTTCGTTGGCTGCATTGGTGATCCGGACACCCAGGCGGGCAATGTCCTTGGCCTCGTCTTCGACGATCCCGAACCCGAGCGCCTCGGCGTCGACGACCACGAAACTGTCGCCACCATAGGCGGTGTCGACCGTCAGCGTGCCGATGCCTTCCACTTCCAGCGGTACCGACAGCTTGTCGGCAAAGCTGGTGACGTTCTGAACGAAGATGCGCTCCGCCTTGCCATTCCGGCATTCGGCCTTCACCCGCACCAGTCCGCCGGGTGCTTCCAGAACCATCTTCGTGACCGGTTCGACCATCGGAACAATACCGCCGTCAAGCAGCACCGTGGAGACGCAGATGGAGTTGGATCCTGACATCGGCGGCGTGTCTTCCGGCTCCATGATGATGAAGGCGGCATCCGCCTCCGGATGTTTGGGCGGAACAAGCAGGTTCACATGACGGAACACACCGCCGCGCGGTTCGTTCAGCACGAAATTGCGCAGCGTCTGGTCCTTCGCGATGAAGCTTCTCTGTTCCCAGAGCGTTTCGCCCGGCGGAAGGGCGACACCGCCGACGATCACGTCGCCGACCTCGCCTTCCGCGTGGCAGGAAATCACATGGATGGTCTTGCTGCTGCGCATGTCTCTGCCCTTGAGGTCAGCCGGTTCAGGAATAGCGAGCGACAGGTTCGCCCAAAGCATCGAAGATCGGCGTGATGCCAAGGCCCGGCAGCTCGGAAGCCGTCATGCGGCCATTGACTCGCTTGGGTGCGCCTTCCGCGATATCGACCGTGCCGTAGCTGTTGAAGTCCGTAGCCGAGAAAGTGAAATCCGATGGGGTCGAGCGCGCCAGATGGGCGATCGCCGCCGTAACAATGTCCCCGCCCCAGGTGTCTTCGATCGTCATCGGAATACCGTGGGCAATGCAGAGATCACGCATCAGCTTGGCCTTGGTCAGGCCACCGACCTTCGAGATCTTCAGATTAATGCAATCCATCGCGTCTTCGGAAATGCCGCGCACCAGCGTGTTCGGCCCGTCGATCACCTCGTCCAGAACGAAGGGCAGCGCCGTCCGGCGTCGAATGGAGACGCTTTCCTCATATGTGAGGCAGGGCTGCTCGATGTAGACATCAAGCGAGGACACTGCCCCGACGACGCGTGCGGCTTCATGCCGGGTCCAGCCGGTGTTGGCATCGGCCACCAGAAGGTCCGATTTCTTCAGAACTTCGCGGGTGGCGTGGATGCGGTCGATATCGTCATTGGCATCGCCGCCGACCTTCAGCTGGAACTTGGTATAGCCTTCGGCCGCATAACCTTCGATCTTCTTTGCCATGATCTCCGGCGCTTCCTGGCTGATTGCCCGGTAAAGCACCACGTCGTCCTGGGCTGCACCGCCAAGCAACGTATAGAGCGGCTGGCCCGTCGCCTTGCCCAGCAGGTCCCAGCAGGCGATGTCGATCGGCGCCTTGGCATAGGGATGACCGCGCAGCGCAGCATCCATCACCCGGTTGATTTCACCGATATTGAGCGGATCCTTCCCGATCAGGTGGGGCGCCAGTTCCTGAAGTCCTGACCGCACCCCAAGGGCATAACTCGGCAGATAGGCAGACCCGAGCGGGCAGCATTCGGCATAACCCTTGAGGCCTTCGTCGGTCTCGATCTCGACAACGGTGCTGTCGAAGACTTCCACGAAATTGCCGTTGGACCAGCTGTAACGCCCTTCTTTGAGGGGAAGGTCGACCTGAAAGACGTTGATGGCCGTAATTTTCATGAAGTTCCTCCTCCAAAAGAGTTTAGAAGCGCCGCGCGGAAAAGGCGGCCATGTCGACGGGGTTTTGTGTGTCGGATACGAGATTGGCGACCAGTTCCGCCGTCCCTGCGGACTGCGTCAGGCCGAGGTGACCATGCCCGAAGGCATAGACGACCCGGTGGTCACCGGGTGAGCGGTCGATGACGGGCAGGCTGTCGGGCATGGAGGGCCTGAAGCCCATCCATTTCTTGCCGCCGTCTGTCTTCAGGGCAGGCAGGAACCGCCTGGCCTTGTCCAGCAGGATGTCGGCGCGCTTGAAGTTCGGTGGCAGCGTCAGCCCACCCAGTTCGACGGCCCCACCGACACGGACGCCGCCATTGATCTTGGTAACGACGAAGCCGTGACCGGAAAAGGTCAGGTGGGTTTTCAGGTCAAAGGAGCCTTCCGGCAGCGTCGTGTTGTAGCCGCGTTCGGTCTCAAGAGGAATGCGGTCGCCGATCGTCTTTGCAAGGCGGTGCGACCAGGCACCTGCGGCCACGACGACCTGTTTCGCAACCCAGGCCCCATCGTAAGCTTCGATCTGAACACCGTCTTCACTCGGCTTCAGACCTGAAACGTCAGTGCTTTCGATCTGTCCGCCCCGCTGCAGGAAGACAGACGTCAGATGCGCCAGCCAGCGGGCGGGATCACAAGTGTTGGTCCAGTCCGGCGTGAAGGCCGCATGAGTGAAGCGACGGTCAAGACCCGGCTGAATGGCGGCGACGGCATCCGGGCTCTCAAGCAGTTCGAAGCGGATGCCATGTTGCTTGCGCAGCTCCCAGCCGGGCAGACTGGCGCGGAATTCCGCTTCACCTTCGTAAAGCTGCAGCTGCCCTTCGGCCTGGATCAGGGAGGCTGCTCCGGTGTCCGAAACCTGCCGGGCAAGCGCCTCCTGCGCCAGCTTCATCAAGGCGGCCTGTGCCGACATCGACGCCTGGTAGCGATCCGGCCAGCTTGACCGCCAGAACCGGAGCATCCAGGGTGCGATCTTGAGGGCATAGGTGGGCGGAACGGAGAGCGGACCCAGCGGATCGAGCAACCATTTCGGTGCCTTCCGCATGATGCCCGGCGTTGCCAGCGGGACGATATCGGTAAAGGCGAAAGCTCCGGCGTTCATCTCCGATGCGCGCGCTGTTTCCGCCTGTCGATCCAGCACAAGCACCTGCCGCCCCCTTGCCTGCAGGGCAAGCGCGGAACTGATGCCGATGATGCCGGCGCCGATCACGATGATATCCTGGACGGTCTCGTCCGCCATTTTCAAAGTCTTTCAAAAAGGCCTGCGAGGCAGGGCGAAGTGCCCCGCAGGCAGTTTGCTGCCCGTTGGCCACACTTTAGGGGAGCGTGTAGGCAGTCTTGACCGAAGTGTAGAATTCAGCGGCGTAACGGCCTTGCTCGCGCGAGCCGAAGCTGGATCCTTTGGTGCCGCCAAAAGGCACGTGATAATCGACACCTGCCGTCGGCAGATTGACCATCACCATGCCCGCCTCGGCATTGGCCTTGAAGTGGCTGGCATGCTTCAGTGACGTGGTACAGATGCCAGCACTCAACCCGAATTCCGTATCGTTGGCGACACTCAAGGCTTCTTCGTAATCCTTCACGCGAATAACGGATGCGACCGGGCCGAAGACCTCTTCGGTGTTGATCCGCATGGCGTTGTCGGTTTCGCTCACCAGCGCCGGCGCCATGTAGAAACCTTCCGTGTCGCGGTTGAGCCGTTCCCCGCCCTGCACCTTGCCGCCTTCCTTTGCCGCGATATCGACATAGGAAAGGTTCTGCTGCAGTTGCCGTTCGTCGACCACCGGCCCCATCTGCACGCCATCTTCCAGGGCGTTGCCGACTTTCAGCGCCTGCATGCGCTCGGCAAGGGCTTCGACGAACCGGTCGTGAATGCCTTCGGTCACGACCAGCCGCGAGCTTGCCGTGCAGCGCTGGCCGGTCGAGAAGAAGGCACCGTTGAGCGAAGCTTCGACGGCGATGGCAAGGTCGGCATCGTCCAGAACCACCATCGGGTTCTTGCCGCCCATTTCCAGCTGCACCTTCTTCAGGTGCTGACCACAGGCCGCCGCGATCCCCCGCCCCGTCGGCACCGAGCCGGTAAAGGAAATCGCCTTCACCTTCGCACTTTCCACCAGGCGCGGACCAATCTGCGAGCCACGTCCCATCACGAGGTTGACCACACCTTCCGGCAAGCCGGACCGGGACAGGATCTCGATGAGAGCATGCGCGCAACCCGGCACCAGCTCAGCCGGTTTCAAGATGACTGCGTTGCCGTAGCAAAGTGCCGGAGCGATCTTCCAGGCGGGGATCGCAATCGGGAAGTTCCAAGGTGTGATCAGCCCGACAACCCCGATCGGAAACCGGGTGACGTCAACTTCGATACCGGGCCTGACGGATGCCAGTCTGTCGCCAGTGAGGCGCAATGCTTCGCCGGCAAAGAATTTGAAAATCTGCCCGGCGCGCGCCACCTCGCCAATACCTTCCGGCAGTGTCTTGCCTTCCTCACGCGACAGCAGACGGCCTAATTCGGCCTTGCGGGCCAGAAGTTCCGTCCCGACGAAATCCAGCACGTCGAAACGTTGCTGCGGCGTCGACGCCGCCCAGCCGGGGGCTGCCTGATGCGCTGCACCGACGGCCTGGTCCAGCTGATCGACACCGGCCTTCGCGGCATGGCCGAGGATATCGCTGATATCGGACGGGTTGACGTTGGGCGTGCTGTCGGATGTTTCGAGCCACTGCCCGCCGACAAAATTCCTGTAATCCATGACTTGGCTTATCCGTGGCTTAAAGGCGTATCCCTGCGCGGTAGGGGTCCGCCGGATTGAAAATCAGGTTGGCATCGGACGTGACGAAGGCCTGTCCGGTGATGGTGGGAATGACGCCACCACCCGGGCCGGGCTGGTAGCTGATCTTGTAGGTGCTGCCGATGACGCTTTCCTGCAGGTAGTCCTCACCCGGTGCCAGCGCACCGTCAGCGGCAAGGCAGGCCAGCTTGGCCGAACAGCCTGTCCCGCAGGGCGAGCGGTCATACGCACCACCCGGGCACAGCACGAAGTTGCGGCTTTGCGCGGACGGGTCTTCGGCCGGCCCGAACAGCTCGATATGGTCGATCCAGGCCCCGTCCTTACCGGTAACACCGGCCTTTTCCAGCGCATCGCGGATCTTCAGCGTGAGGTCGGTTAGTGGGCGGATATTGGCACCCGTCAGGGCAACCGGGCTGCTCTTGACCAGGAAGAACCAGTTGCCGCCCCAGGCGACATCACCGGTGACCGGGCCAATGCCTTCGACCTCGACCGTGACATCCTTCGCCAGCCGGTAGCTCTCGATGTTGACCACCGACACCGTGTTGGCGTCGATCAGATCGATCTCGACCACGCCCACCGGCGTTTCGAACTTGTGCCATCCCGGCCCGATCCGGCCGAGATGCGCCAGGGTGACACCAAGGCCGATGGTGGCGTGACCGCACATGCCAAGGTTCTGCAGGTTATTGAAGTAGATCACGCCGGCAACGCAATCCGGATCGGACGGCGGCACCAGCAGCGCTCCGATAATGGCATCGTGACCGCGCGGTTCCAGAACGACGGAAGCGCAGAAATCGAGATGCTCGGCTTCCAGCCGGGCGGCACGTTCCGCCAGTGTCCCCGATCCGAGATCGGGGCCACCATCGAGCACGACGCGGGTCGGTTCACCCGCGGTATGGCTGTCGATTACGCGCATTCGGCGATCACGCCGCCTTGCGTGCTCCAGTCGGCGTACCAGGTCTTGAACAGCTTGTACTGCGCTTCGACATAGTTGCGCTGCGCATCGTTGAGGGCATCGGTCTCGTTGAAGTGCAGCGTGTATTCGGTGTCGCCGTTTAACACCATCAGGTGCTTGTAGTAGAGCACCAGGTCCGGGCCTTCATCGAAGCTGGACAGAACAGCCAGCGCCTCTTCCAGTTCCTTTGCCCGCAGTCGAGCTTCCGCATGACCTTCTGCGGCCTTCTTGCAAAGCGCCACCAAGTGCAGAACTTCCTTGGGAATGGCATTGCCGATGCCGGTGATCGCACCGGTCGCACCACAGTTGATGAAGCCGTGATAGACGGCGGTGTCGACACCGACCATCAGCGTCACCTGGTCGTCCTGCGAGGTGATGTTTTCAGCCGCATAGCGCAGGTCCGCAAGGCCGCCGAATTCCTTGAAGCCGATCAGGTTCGGGAATTCCCGGCGCAGGTCGAAGAACAGGTCGGCGCGGGTGGCGAAACCGTAGTAAGGGCTGTTGTAGATCACCGCCGGCAGGTTCGGAGCCGCTTTCAGGATATCGCTGAAATGGTTGCGCTGCGCCGACACCGAGATGCCGCGAGACAGAACGCGCGGGATGACCATGAGACCATGCGCACCAACCTTTGCCGCATGTGCGGCATGGGCAACTGCGGACCTGGTGTTGACCGCACCGGTTCCGACGACCACCGGCACACCCGCTTTCACCAGACGCTCGACGCCTTCCATGCGCTGCTCGTCCGTCAGGAGAGGCCAGTCGCCCATGGAGCCGCAATAGACGACGGCGGACATGCCGGCTTCGATCAGGTCCTTGCCCTTCTTCACGAGGGCATCGAAATCGGGCGAACGGTCGGCCTTGCACGGGGTCATCAGGGCAGGCATGCAGCCGGAAAAGATATTGGACGTCATCATTCACTCCTGGATGGGTCGGGCCTGCCGGTTGGCTCCCACGTGCAAAGCACGGGCCTTGAGGCCTGACGGTTAGGTCTAGTTGCGCCGGGTCAGCGCACGTTAGCAAGAAATTTTCGGGTGTTCTCGGATTCAGCTTGACCGAAGATCTGGGCCGGCGGGCCGATCTCCTCCATTACGCCCTTGTGGAAGAAGGCGACCCGGTCGGAGACGTCCCGGGCAAAGCCCATTTCGTGAGTGACGCAGATCATCGTCATGCCTTCCTCGGCAAGCAGGCGCATCGTATCCAGCACTTCGCCGACCAGCTCCGGATCCAGCGCGGATGTCGCCTCGTCGAAGAGCATGTAGGTCGGCTCCATTGCCAGTGCCCGCGCAATCGCGAGACGCTGCTGCTGCCCGCCCGACAGATTGTTCGGATACACTTTCAGCTTGTCCGCAAGGCCGACATGGCGAAGCTGCTTTTCCGCAATCGCCTCGGCTTCCGCCTTCGATTTGCCCTTCACGATCCTCGGCGCCAGCGCAACATTTTCCAACGCGGTCAGATGCGGAAAGCTGTTCCATTGCTGGAACACCATGCCGAGCTTCTGGCGCAGCTTGTTGATGTCCGTCGCCTTGGCGTGAACGTTGGTGCCGTCGACCACCACCGATCCCTTCTGGATCGGCTCCAGACCGTTGATGCAATAGAGCAGTGTCGACTTGCCCGACCCGGACGCGCCGATGACGGAAAGCACTTCGCCCTTTTCGACATCAAGGTCGATGCCCTTGAGCACCTGAAGAGCGCCGAAATATTTCTCAAGGCCGCGTATCTCGATCATTGGGCCCACCTTTTTTCCAGTTTTGCGGCATAGCGCGAGATCGGGAAGGACAGCGCGAAGTAGAACGCGCCGGCGAGGGAGAGGATCAGGAAGGGTTCCTGTGTCCGCGTGATCAGGATCTGGCTGGCCTTGAGCAGCTCGACATAGCCGAGCACGGACACCAGCGCGGAATCCTTCATGACGCCGAGCGCAACACCGACCCAGGCCGGAAAGACGGCCCGCCCGCCGATGGGCAACACCACGTAGCGCATGTCCTGCCAGTAGCTGAGTCCCAGCGAACGCGCCGCCCGGCGCATCGGCTTGCCGACAGCCTCGATGCCGCCGCGGGCAACGTTGGCTACCAGAGAAGCGGTGTAGGCGGTCAGGATCACCACGCCCGACGCAAACGGATCGAAATCCAGACCGACGATGGGCGCAAAATTGTAGAACAGCACAAGCTGGATAATCAGCGGCACGGAGCGGAACACATCCAGCACCGGCCCCAGCAGCAGCGTCGCCGCCAGCCGGCCCTCGTAAAGCATCCAGCCGAACAGACCGCCGAGCACGGTCCCGATGGTAATCGACACAGCCGAGATCCAGAGGGTCCGGAGTGCAGCTTCACCGAGGAACCAGAAGTCGTGAATGTTGAAGCCTGAAAAGAAGCTGATGGATTCTTTCATGTCAGCCCCCTCAGTACCGGAACAGGCGCATGGCAAGTAGCCGGGACGCCGCCAGGATGAATTTGACGATCACGTAGTAGATGACGGCCGTGACTGCGAAATATTCGAAGATGCGGAAGGTACGGCTGGCAAAGAACTGGGTCTCGCCTGACAGTTCGCGGAACCCGACCAGCATGCCGAGTGAAGACATCAACACCGCCCAGACCATCTGGTTGGTGACCGGGTGATAGACGATGCGAAAAACCTGCGGGATGACGATGCGGGTATAGGCCTGCCAGGAGGTCATTCCCAACGACCGTGCCGCCCGCAGCTGAGTCTCGGGCACAGCCTGAAAGCCGCCGCGAAAATTCTCCGCCAGATAGCCGGCACAGTTGAAGCTGAGCCCGGCAAGTACGATGAAAAACGGCGTCAGGTGAATGCCGAAGGCGCCGAGCCCGAAGCCGAAGAAGAACAGCTGGAACAGCGCTGGCGTATTGCGCGCCAGTTCCACCCACGTTGTCGCAAGCCAGTAGAGTGGCCCCTTCAGCTTCAGCCGGATCAGCGCCAGCGCAAGACCGACCACGATGCCGATCACCATCGACAGGGTCGCGACTTCAAGCGTCAGCAAGCCGGCCTCCAGCAGATCGGGCAGGCTTTTCAGCACTGGCCGCCAATGGAAATTATAGTCGAACATTTGTTACGAATTGCTCCGGCTATCCCGCCTTATCGGGGCAAGGCATACGCATTCGTGAGATCCCGTCAGACAAGAGCACTCTCGAGGTTGTTATTCCGGATGTCACCCCGGACAAGCGCAGCGCAGATCCGGGGCCTACTCTTGGTGAAACTTGCTGAAGCCGCGGATCTCTTCACCGAGGATCAGCACACGCCTCAAACTTTCCGGGGGTGAGTGGACCCCGGATCTCCCTTTCGGTCGCCCGGGGTGACACTGTATTTGTCGCAAGTTGCAGGTGAACCCGGCTCTCATCCGAGGAGGACAGGCTCACCCGTCAAGGCATCACCCTCAGTACATCACACCCGGGATACGCAGTTCCGGAGCTTCGCCACCGACATATTTGCCCCACAGCTCGGCATAGCGGCCGGAGCGAACCTGGTGGGTGACGAAGAGGTTGAGGAAGTTCAGCCAGGTCACGTCTTCGCGCTTGGCGACAACGGAAGTGTAATCCGTGGTCCAAGGCATGCGCGGGCCGGGCTCCAGCGTTTCATACTGGTCGGTGACCGGCTTGACGGCGGTGTTGGTGGTCAGGCCGATATCGGCCTTGCCCTGGGCAACAGCAAGAAACACTTCGTTTTCGGACTGATAGCCCTGGTAGAGATGCTCTTCGTCCCATTCGGCCGCAATCTTGAGCCACTCCTGCTCCGGCACGGTACCGATAGCGGCAGCAACACGCTTGCCCCGGATATCTTCAAAAGAGCTGATTCCGCTCTCAGTGTTGACGACACCCTGTGCGTAATAGATCGCGTAGGGAATGGTGAAACCGACGGTACGGGCACGGGCGAGACTGTCGGAAGTTGCGCCGAACACCACATCCGCGCGGCCTGTCACGATCACCGGCAGGCGCTCGGCCCAGGTTACCGGATAGATGATCGGCTCGACTTCAAGCGCTGCGGCGAGATCATTGCAATATTCCACATCGAAACCGGCCGGCTCGTTGTTCTCGTCCCGATAGCCGATCGGCGGAAAGTCCAGCACGACGCCGCATTTCAGCTGACCGCGATCGACAACATCGTCCAGCGTGTCGGCTTTGACCGGCAGCGCGGCGGCAAGTGAAAGGGCTGCGGCAGCCACAAATTTCCTGATCATGAGTTCCCCTCTTCCTTCTGAAGCATTCTGGCCCCGGCGCTTGCACGCTCCGGGTCTTTTCTTGCCCGGCCGGCAGGTTTCCCGCTCGATCCGGACCAGGTCTTTGCCCTACAGCCTCCCGAGCTGTCGGGGTATTCCGGCTCATCCGCCGGACGGCAGATGCGCCTCCCGTCGGTCTTCGCTCATCGTGCGCCGGGCCTTCCAGCCTTCGGTGCATCGCACCCGGACTTCGCAGCACCAGCTGTTCCATCAACTGCTGCCTGCTGCGTTCCCTTGGGCCCGAGATTGATAAACCAGATTGGATCCAATATTCAATATAAAATATTCGAAATCATTTTCGCTTCACCAATCAAGGGCGATCCCGTAAAAGGTGGCTTCAGGGAGAATTGGTCCTATGAAACTGAAAACGATGGATATTTCCGCGACTGCTTCGGCCTCGTCGATTGTGTTCGACGCGCTGCGGAAAGCCATTATCGAGGGCCAGCTTGAAGAAGGCGAACCTCTCCGCCAGGACGAAATCGCCCGCCTGTTCAACACCAGCCGCATTCCGGTACGCGAAGCGATCTCACGCCTGGAGGAACAGGGCCTCGTCAAGACCCAGCGCTACAAGGGGGCTGTCGTCGCCGGTCTGTCACCCAGGGAAACGGCGGAAATCTTTGACCTGCGCGCGCTGGTCGAACCGGAAATCATCCGCAACGCCGTTCCGCTGATGTCCAAGGAATTGCTGGCAGACGCACGGGAAAAATGCGCGGCGTTCTCCTCGGCCACCGATCCGATGGCCTATGGCGACCTCAACCGCGATTTTCACGAAACGCTCTACAGCGCCAGTGATCTGAAGTTCTTTCAGGAGATTGCCGACAACGCCATCGACCGGGTGGAACGGCAGATCCGGGCCCAGCTGGTCATGTCCAACGGCATGGAACGGGCGGGACGCGAACATTTCGCCATCCTGGAAGCCTGCGAAAAAGGCGACGCGGACCTCGCCTCCAACCTCACCCGGGAACACATCCACGGGGCCAAGGCTTCACTCTTGAAGCATCTGCCGGAGGCTTGAAGCCGCCCGGCTCTTCCTTAAACGCGATTGATCGACTGAACGGTGCCGGCTTCGTCAATGACGCAAACTGCCTGCCCGCCATCGAAGGTCAGGTTGACCTGATAGGCGTTTTCGCCCGAAGGCATGGAGCTGACGGGCAGAACATTGCCGCCGGTAACCTGCAGCTCTTCTGCGGCCTTCGAGGCACAAAGCAATTGCAGGTCGGTTGGTGCGGTTTCGCCTGACGAACGCACGGCACCGGCGGTCGGTGTCTGGTTGGAGCTGGTGTTGCAGCCCGCGACGACGGAAAGACAAAGACCGGCGGCCAGTCCCGCAACAAGCCTGTTCGATACCCTGATGTTCATTTCAAGTTTCTCCCACCCTTCACCGACAGGTCTCACACGCCCTTGTAAAGGGCAGCCCCCTGCATCAGCACAATCACCTTCGCGCCAACTTCCACGCGGCTGTAGAGATCCGCGACATCCTCGTTGTTCAGGCGAATACAGCCCGATGAGATATTGAGACCGATCGTCCAGGGCTGGTTGGTGCCATGGATGCGGTAGATGGAATCCTTGTTGCCGATATAAAGATACATCGCACGGGCGCCGAGCGGATTGTCGGGCCCGCCTGGCATACCGCCCGCCCACTGGGCGGATTCAGGATCACGGGCAATCATTTCCGGTGGCGGTGTCCAGGTCGGCCATTCCTGCATGCGGCCGATCTTGACGATGCCGGCCCAGCCGAAGCCGTCGCGGCCCACGCCAATCCCGTATCGGATCGCCTGAAAGTTGGGCTGAACCAGGTAAAGGAAGTGCCTGTCTCCATCGATGATGATGGTACCGGGCTTTTCAGCCGTGCGGAACGGAACCACCTGCCGCCGGAATTCCTCAGGCGACTGGCCATGCCGGTTATAGAACTTCGCCGCTGCGCGCGGGGTGTAGTCCACCCATTTGCGTGTCGTCGGATCGTAGATCTGCGTCTGGAAGGATTGCGCCAGCGCCACGCCGGCAAAGGCCAGCACCGCAATGGCCGGCACCCAGTTCAAGACAGTGCGAAATGCGCTCGGCAGCCTGATCATTTGGTCCACTCCCCGATCCTGTCCGCATTCGCGGCAATCCAGTCCCTTGCAACATCTTCTGCCGGTTTGCCCTCGACAACGACGGCATAGCTCATCCCGGTCACATCGGCCGGTGTCAGTTCCATGGCAGACAGGAACGAGGCCACTTCGGGCATGCCGCTTTCAAGGGATGTTGCAAAGGCAATCTTGAAACTGGATTCGTCCCAGGCGGTGTCGGCGTGCGACTTTTCCAGCCAGTCGTTGTCCTGGGCGCGGGTGACGATTGTCCAGCGTGCCGGGTCATACGCTGGCTCTTCCAGCTTCACGATGTCATGAAGTTCAAAAACATGGTGCGGTCCGTAACAATAGAAGACCACGGGCTTGCCGAAGGATACGGCCGCATCGACGGCGGCCATGGCGACATCTTCCGGCATTTCCAGCAGCGTCATTGTCTGGTCGTAGCCGTAAGAATGCGCCCTGATCTTTTCGATCTCCGTTGACGACCAGCTCGGGGCGCCAATCCAGATCTCGCCCTTGCCATCGCCGTCACTGTCGAATTGCGCGGCCATCTCAGGCTTCACGAGGTCGGCCACCGCCTTGATGCCGGTTTGTTCAACCGTTGCGCGTGTCGCGCAGATATTCTGCGTCGCGGCGACGCTCTTGGGGCTGAGCGACAGAACCTGCTTTTCCTCGCTCAACCTCCCAGCCATTGCAGACAGGTTGGGAAACCAGACTTCCGGATGTACCTGGACCTCGCCCCGGCTGATATCGGAGAGAATTGTCAGCGTGCCTCGATCACGCAGGTCCGTCTCCACGCCGAGACGCTCTTTCAGAATATCATCAATGATGTAGGCGGTGACCTGTGCCGAGGGCCAGGCGGGCACGCCGATCACAACGGCATCGGCCCTGGCAGACGTGACGGCGGCAACCGCCATGATCGAGGACATGAGAACAGAACGCCACACAGCCATTACTCCCTACACACCTAGGCCCCTACCTTAAACACTGCGACAAATCTGACGCAACGGCAAATAGCAAAAACGATTATTTCCAGTGCCTCGCAGGTTCCGACATCGGCATTCATTCCTTCTGTACGGAAGCTGGGGAAGGAGCTCTTGGCGATCGTTATTCCAGTTCAACGTCTTCCCGGTAGTCCGGCAGCCAGCACGGCCAATCCAGCTCGCTCTCGATCCTGTAGCGCAGGGCGTCGGCGGCATCCGGCTCGCCATGCGTGATGTAAGTCATCCTTGGCGGCCGCTCGAAGTTTCCCAGCCACCGCATGATTTCGTCCGCATCCGCATGCGCTGACAGCATGTGCAGGTTGCCGACCTCCGCCCGGATCGGCACGTCGGAGCCATGGATCCGGACACTTGCCGCACCGGACGTGATCGCCGCGCCTCTCGTTCCCCCAGCCTGAAAGCCCGCGAACAGGATCATGTTGCGATGGTCGGGCGCATAGTGTTTCAGGTGATGCAGCACCCGGCCGCCGGTCGCCATGCCGCTGGCCGAAACGATGACCTTGGGCATACGGTTCCGGTCGAGATCCTTGGATTCCTCCACATCGGCCACATAATGGGCCGCCCCGTTGGACCAGTCGCATTCTTCCGCCGTCAACCGGTGGTCGTCCGGGTGTTTGCCATAGATGTTGGAGGCGCTGACGGCCATGGGACTGTCGAGAAAGACCGGCAGGTCGGGAATTCGGCCGTCTTCCTTCAGGCTCTGTATGTGGAACAGCAGTGATTGCGCCCGGCCGACCGCAAAGGAGGGGATGACAACGGTGCCACCGCGCCGTGCGGTCTTGGTGATGGCTTCGGCCAGGATGTCCTCGGCATCAAGGTTTTCGTGCCGGCGGTTGCCATAGGTGGATTCGACCAGCAGGTAATCCGCCTCGCGGATCGGCGACGGATCGAACATCGTCGCATCACCGTAGCGCCCGAGGTCTCCGGAAAAGACGATCCTTGTGCCACCCCAGATCAGCTCCACAATCGCCGCCCCCAGGATATGCCCGGCCTTGCGGAAGGTAACGCTGAAAGCACCCAGCAGTTCATGCACGTCATCGAAGTCCACTGGCCGGAACCGGTCCAGCGACACTTCCGCATCCTTTTTCGTATAGAGCGGCAGGGCCGGGCGGTGCTTCGAGAACCCGTGACGGTTGGCGAATTCCGCGTCCTTTTCCTGCAAAAACCCACTGTCCGGCAGGAGGATCGCGCACAGATCCCGCGTCGCCCTTGTGCAGACAACGGGCCCCTTGAAGCCGTTGCGAACCAGGAGGGGCAGATAGCCGGAGTGATCCAGATGGGCGTGGGTCAGGATGACAGCGTCGATTGTTTTCGGATCGACAGGCAAGGGCGCCCAGTTCTTGAGCCGCAATTGCTTGTACCCCTGGAACAGCCCGCAATCGACCAGCACACGTATGCCGTCTTTCTCCAGCAGGTATTTCGAGCCTGTAACAGTGCCGACGCCTCCGAGAAAAGTCAGTTTCACGCTCATTGCGCTGCATCCTCCCGATCGTCTGCACAAAGTTTCAGCCAAAACGACGCCACCCGCCCGCACATTTCGGGAAGGTATCTGAATTCAGACATGGAATCAGGAACTTGCGCAAGTCTCCCTTTTGTCGCGCAGATTTCGAAACATCGCATCGCAGCAGTCTTTTTCCCGCGGAAGGCTGCCGTTTCTCACCGTAAAAGCCGGTCGAAACGCGTGCACACATTGAAAGATGCTGCATTGCAGCATATCTTAGTCTTCCGATGCACCGGCAGGCCGTAAAATGGTTTACCGCCAAAATCCGCTCACCAGCGGCCGGGCACGAAACTCAAGCAAAAAAATCACGAGGAAACGTTTCGGGGCTGGACACTACTTCGTGGAAAGGAACCCGGACCTTGAAACATACTGTTTCACATAGCGCTACAGGAGCGCGCAGGACACGTGTGAACCTGGCGCTCCAGGGTGGCGGTGCCCATGGCGCCTTCACCTGGGGCGTATTGGACCGTCTCCTGGAGGAAGAGACACTCGAAATCAACGCCCTTTCGGGCACATCCGCCGGCGCGATGAATGCGGCGGCTCTGCTGACCGGCCTTATGAAAGGCGGGCGCGAAGAAGCGCGCACGTCACTGGAGGGCTTCTGGAAAACGGTTTCCAAACGAAGCCGGTTTACCCCCTTCAACATGACGACATCGAGAGCTGTGCTCGGTGGGTTGGGAATAGATTTCGAAAGCCTGCCGTTTCTCTTCGGCGCGGGAATGAACTTCCTGTCGCCCTACGATCTCAACCCGGCAGGCTTCAACCCTTTACGGGAAATCATAGACGAAACGATCGACATCGACGCCATTGCCCGCTCGGCCATACCGCTGCATGTGACTGCGACCCATGTCGGTTCGGGTGAAGCGCGCATCTTTTCCAACGATGCCGTCAGCACCGATGTGCTTCTGGCATCGGCCTGTCTCCCGTCTCTCTTTCACGCGGTCGAAATCGACGGCGAGCACTACTGGGACGGCGGCTATACCGGCAACCCCAGCCTGATGCCTCTGGTTCTGGAACCGGGCGATGCGGATCTGTTGCTGGTCCAGACGAGCCCCACCGAACGAGCTGCCCTGCCGCAGGACGCCCAGCAGATCGCCGCGCGCGAAAAGGAGATCTCCTTCAATGCGCCTTTGATCAAGGAACTGCGATTGCTGGCGGAATTGCAGCATCAAGCAGGCGCCGGCACACAGTCGCCCCGGCAAGGTTTCCTGCCGAGCCTGACAGGCCTCAACGCCAATCGTGCCGCCAGCCCGGCTGCCAATCCGATCGCCAACCTGCGGATCCACCGGATTGCAGGCGCCGGCATGAATGGCCGTAGCGGTCAATCCAAGCTCAACTCCACCTGGCCGTTCCTGGAGGAATTGCGCGAGGAAGGCCGCACCGCTGCCGATGAGTTTCTTGAAAAGAACCGCGCAGAACTTGGTAAGCGGTCGACGCTGGATCTCGGTCACTGGCTGCAAAGAGCCGATCCCGCCCCTCTTCGCAAGGCCAAGGCATCCTGATGCATCGCTCCTGAACGGTCAGCGTGGCAGCAGGCCGTTCAGGATGAGCTGGATGGTGTGATTGAGGTAGGTGCGAATATCCGACAGGCCGGTGATCATGTCGGGTGTCTTCGGGCGGAACAGCCGAGCTGCAATGAGGACATCCAGAAGATACTTTGCCGTGTCGCGCGAAGACTGGACCACGATCCGGCCCTTTGCGACCTCGTCCTCCACCCAGGCAGTCACCACGTCATGCAGTTCGCTGCCGCAGTGTTTCCTCAAAAGCATGCCCAGCTCTTCGTTCGCGACGGCCTCCACATAGAACAGACGCATTTCGGCAGCCTGCTGATTGTGTTTTTCATCGCTCTGGTCAACCTTGAAGACCGCCCTCAGGGCTTCTTCGAGAGTTTCGGCCTTTCGGCCCGCCGGAACATCAAGAAGATTGGCACGGTGGCGTATTGCGAGTTCAGCGAAGAGCTCGATTTTCGAAGGAAACAGCTCGTAAAGCGTCCGCTTGGAAATCCCGGCATTCTTGGCGACCAAGGCCATGGTCGTGCCGTTGTAGGAATGCTTCTGGAACGTGCCGAAGGCGACCTCGACAACGCGCGCCTTCAGCGTCGCCTCGTCATGGACCTTTTGCCGTCCGCGTTGCCGCTGTTCGTTACAGTCATCCTGCCCGCCTGGGCAGGAACCCGTTTGCACAATTTTTGTTCTTGAAGAGCTCATTATGTCTCCTCCCCGTTACGAACTGATACCGAAAATCGATTGACGAGGGAACCTTGAAGAGAATAATGGTACCCGAGAGTTTTCTAATACTCCACAGCATTCGCTTCCAAAGAGGTTCCTCCCGGAAATGACGTGTACCCCTCTCGGTTCGAGCACTGCGTACCTGTGCTCTACGAAGAAGCCGTTCCGTGCTTTTCTCATCGCTTTCCTGATTTCCACCAACCTGGGGTCCGGCATTGCTCAGGCCCAGCAGATGCGAGGGGCCGCACCCAAACCGGAAGTCGGCGTTGTCGAACTTGAGCCCGAGTCGGTCGCGATCACGGCCAAGCTTTCGGGCAGGATCGCAGCGTCCCTCGATGCGGAAGTCCGGCCCGAGGTCGGCGGCATCATCAAGGAACGCCTGTTCAAGGAAGGCACGGAGGTCACAGCCGGTGACGTGCTCTACCGGATCGAGGACGATCTCTACAAGGCAGCACACGACAGCGCCCAGGCAGCTCTCCAGAAAGCGGAAGCTGCCCTGCCGAGCGCCCAGACAAAAGTTGAACGCTACGAGGAACTGATCACGCAGAACGCCGTCGCCAAGCAGGAGCTGGACGACGCCAAGGCGGCGCTCGCCCAGGCAAAGGCGGACATCGCCTCCGCAAAGGCCAGCGTGCAGACTGCAAGGATCAATCTCGACAACACCGTCATCAAGGCACCGATTTCGGGCCGCATCGAAGCCTCGACGCTGAACGTCGGCGCATTGGTGACCGCCAGCCAGTCGGCCCCGCTGACCATCATCCGTCAGCTTGACCCGATCAATGTCGACGTCACCCAGTCGAGCACCAACCTGCTGAAGCTGCGAAAGGCCGTGCGCGAAGGCCGGATCAAGTTGTCCGGTGACAACGTGCAGGTGCGCCTGCTGCTGGAAACCGGAGAGGAATACTCCGAAACCGGCAAGCTGGAATTTTCGGAAGCCCACGTTGACCCGACAACCGGCACCTACACGCTGCGCGCCGAATTCCCGAACCCCGATCGTTTGCTCCTGCCGGGCATGTACGTCCAGGCCATCGTCGAGGAAGGCATTGCGCAGAACTCGTTCCTCGTGCCGCAGCGCGCCGTTTCGCGCAACGCGAGAGGCGAACCGACGGCATTGTTCCTCGACCAGGACGGCAAGGTGGAAGAGCGCGTCCTGAGGGTCGAAGGCGACATCGGCAACAACTGGCTGGTCAACGAAGGCATCTCGGAGGGAGACCGGGTCATCGTTGAAGGCTCGCTGTTCGTGCGGGCCGGCCAGGAGGCAACAGGCACTCTGGTGACCATTGACGAAGCAACGGGGGAGGTGGAAAGCCGCGGTGAAGCGGTGTCGAACACAAGTGAGACTTCCGACTGATGTCAGCTTTCTTCATCGACAGGCCGATCTTTGCCTGGGTCATTGCCATTGTCACGATGCTGGCAGGCGCACTGGCCATCACGACGCTTTCCGTTTCGCAATATCCGCAAATTGCACCGACCACGGTCAACATCAGTGCCAATTATCCGGGCGCCGATGCGGCGACGGTCGAGAACTCGATTACCAAGGTGATCGAACAGGGCATGTCCGGGATCGATTACCTGGACTACATGACCGCGACGTCTTCGAACTCCGGTTCAGCCCAGATCTCGCTGACGTTCTCCTCCAAGGCGGATCCGGACGTTGCCCAGATGCAGGTGCAGAACAAGCTGCAGCTTGTTTCCAGCCAGCTGCCGCAGATCGTCCAGAACACCGGCATCACCGTCACCAAGTCGACTTCCGGCTTCCTGATGGTGCTCGGCTTCGTTTCGACGGACGGACGCCTGACTTCCACCGACATTGCCGACTATGTCGACAACACGCTCAACGACACGCTGAAACGCGTCGAGGGCGTCGGTGAAACCCGGCTGTTCGGCTCCGGCTATGCCATGCGCATCTGGCTCGACCCGACGAAACTGCTGAAATACAACCTGATGCCGAGCGATGTCAGCTCCGCCATCCAGGCCCAGAACACCCAGGTTTCCGCCGGTCAGCTTGGCGGTCTGCCGCAGGCCGAGGGGCAGCAGCTCAACGCGACCATAACCGCCTCCAGCCGCCTGCAGACTGCACAGCAGTTCCGCGACATCATTCTGAAGAGCTCCGAAGATGGCTCTGTCGTTCGTCTCAACGATGTCGCCCGGGTGGAAGTTGCCAACGAAAGCTACAGCACCTCTGCCTTCTACAACGGCATGCCGGCGTCCGGCCTTGCGGTCTCGCTTGCGACCGGTGCAAACGCCATCGACACCGCCCAGCGGGTACGCGACACCATCGACCGGCTCTCCTCCACGCTGCCTGCCGGGGTCGACGTGGTCTATCCCTATGACACCACCCCCTTCGTGAAGCTCTCCATCGAGAAGGTGGTCCACACACTGCTGGAAGCAGTCGTGCTGGTGTTCCTGGTGATGTATCTCTTCCTGCAGAACCTGCGCGCGACCATCATTCCGACACTTGCCGTGCCCGTGGTTCTGCTCGGCACCTTCGGGGTGCTTGCGCTGTTCGGCTATTCGATCAACACGCTAACGATGTTCGCCATGGTGCTCGCCATCGGGCTATTGGTGGATGACGCCATCGTCGTGGTGGAAAACGTCGAACGCGTGATGGCGGAGGAAGGTTTGCCACCACGCGAGGCAACCCGCAAATCCATGAACGAGATCACCGGCGCCTTGATCGGCATTGCGGTTGTGCTGTCCGCCGTCTTCGTGCCGATGGCGTTTTTCGGCGGCTCCGTCGGGATCATTTACCGCCAGTTCTCGATCACCATCGTTTCGGCCATGGTGCTGTCGGTATTCGTTGCGCTCATCCTGACGCCTGCGCTGTGCGCCACCATGCTGAAGCAGGGTGACCACGGCCACAAGCGTGGTCCCTTCGCCTGGTTCAACAGGGGTTTCGACGCAAGCGCAAACGGTTACAGGGCAGCAAATGGCGGCATCCTGAAACGCGGCAAGCGCTTCCTTGTGCTGTTCATCGCAATCGGCGTTGCCATGGGCTGGATGTTCAATCGCCTGCCAAGCTCCTTCCTGCCGCAGGAAGACCAGGGCATTCTGATTGCCATGGTCAACCTGCCCGTTGGCGCGACCCAGGGCCGAACACTGACCGTGCTCGACAAGGTACGCACCCACTTCATGGAGAACGAGCCGGATGCGGTCGACAGCGTCTTCACCGTCGCCGGCTTCGGTTTCGGCGGTCAGGGACAGAATGTCGGCCTCGCCTTCATCCGCATGAAGGACTTCACCGAGCGCGAAGACCCGCGACTTGCCGCCCAGGCAGTTGCCGGCCGCGCCATGGGAGCCTTCTCGCAGTTCAAGGACGCCCGTGTGTTCGCCCTTGCCCCGCCTTCCATTCAGGGCATGGGCAACACCAACGGCTTTTCGTTCTACCTGCAGGACATCAATGGCGCCGGTCATGACCGGCTGATGGAGGTTCGCAACCAGTTGCTGGGCATGGCGGCACAATCCGGCAAACTGGCGGCGACACGGCCCAACGGCCAGGAAGACCAGCCGCAGTTCAAGGTCGACATCGACACGCAGAAAGCGCGCCTGCTCGACCTCGGCATCCCGGACATCAACGACACCCTGTCGATTGCCTGGGGGTCCGACTACGTCAACGACTTCATGGACCGTGGCCGCATCAAGCCGGTCTATGTACAGGCCGATGCCCCGTTCCGCATGCAGCCGTCCGATCTGGACCTGTGGCACGTGCGCAATTCCAATGGTGACATGGTGCCCTTCAGCGCTTTCGCCTCATCGCGCTGGACCTATGGTTCCCCGCGGCTGGAGCGCTTCAACGGCGCGTCGGCTGTGGAACTGCAGGGCCAGGCGGCTCCCGGCATCAGCTCGGGTGACGCGATGGCGGAAATCGATGCGCTCGTGGCCCAGCTTCCGGCAGGCTTCGTTCATGAATGGACCGGCCTTTCCTATCAGGAACGGCTTTCGGGCGATCAGGCCGCGTCGCTTTATGCGATCTCGATCCTGATCGTGTTCCTGTGCCTTGCCGCCCTTTATGAAAGCTGGTCGATCCCCTTCGCGGTGATGCTGTCGGTCCCAATCGGCGTCTTCGGCGCCCTGGCGGCGGCCCTGATCTTCGGGCAAACCAACGACGTCTACTTCAAGGTCGGCCTGCTGACGACCATCGGCCTGGCGGCGAAGAATGCCATCCTGATCGTGGAGTTCGCCATCGAACAACAACGACAGGGCAAGGACCTGCTGCAGGCGACACTGGACGCCGCTCGCCAGCGGCTCCGGCCGATCCTGATGACGTCGTTCGCCTTCATCCTGGGTGTGACGCCACTGGCGATTGCCACCGGGGCAGGTTCGGGTGCGCAGAACTCCATCGGCATCGGCGTGATGGGCGGCATGATCGCCTCCACCGTGCTCGGCATCTTTTTCGTGCCGCTCCTGTTCGTCACCGTGCGGCGCATCTTCAGCCGCAAGCAGACCAACGAAGCAGCCCCCGACACTTCAGGCAGCAAAGCCCATTGAGAGAGTTTCGATGACCCTTTTCAAACCTGAGGCCGGCTCTGCCTGCGCCGTCCCCTCTCAGCGCCGCAAGACCTGGTTGCGGCTGGGAGCGGGCCTGATGGCGGCAACCCTGCTGAGTGCCTGTTCCGTCGGCCCCGACTATCAGCGCCCGGATGTCTCCGTACCCGGCAAGTGGCGCAACACGACAGGCGAAACGCCTGCCTCCGTGCCGCAACTTGCCAACTGGTGGACGCAGCTGGGCGATGCCCAGCTCAACAGCCTGATCTCGCTCGCGGTTCAGAACAACCTGGATGTCCGCACCGCCAAGGCCAAGGTGCGTGAAGCCCGGGCAAGCTACAAACAGGCCTCCTCGTCGCTCTTTCCGAGCCTTGACGGTGCGGCCGGCGTGAGCCGCTCCAAATCGAGCGGGTCCGACAGCGTCGGCACGCTCTGGAACGGTGGTTTCGATGCCGCATGGGAGATCGACATCTTCGGCGCGAACCGCCGAGCAAAGGAAGCGGCCAAATACGGTCTTGATGCTGCTGAGGAAGAGCTTCGGGCAAGCTTGCTGACCCTGATTGGTGACCTTGCCACCAACTATGTCGAAGCGCGCGGCTTTCAGCAGCGGCTGAAACTGGCGCAGGACACCGCGAAATCGCAGCAGTCCTCGGCCGATCTCATCCGCAAGCGTTTCCAGGCCGGCTCTTCCTCCGGTCTCGACGTTGCCAACGCGGAAGGTCAGGCGGCATCGACAGAGGCCAATATTCCGGCCCTGAAGACAGCTCTTGCCGCCTCCATGCACCGGCTGAGTGTTTTGACCGGTCAACAGCCGACTGCCCTTACCGACCGGTTGCTGGCAAGCAGCCGAATCCCGACACCGAAATTGCCGATCCCTGTCGGGATTCCGGCAAGCATCCTGCTGACCCGCCCGGACGTTCGCCTGGCTGAACGCCAGCTTGCGGAGGCAACCGCGAAAATCGGTCAGGCAACGGCAGCGCGTTATCCCTCCGTCAGCCTGACAGGTTCCATCGGCACCGCCGCAGCCGACATTGGCGATCTCGGCAAGAATTCCTCGATCAGCTGGGCCTTCGGCCCGTCGCTGTCCGTGCCGATCTTCAATGCAGGCAAGCTGGCGGCAGGCGTCGAGATTGCCGAAGCCCAGCGCGATCAGTATTTCCTCGCCTACCAGGCGTCGGTGCTGACGGCACTGGAAGATGTCGAAAACGCTCTTGTCGGCTTCACCCAGGAACGCAAGCGTGTCGCCAGTCAGCGGCGTTCGGCGGAAAGCTACAAGTCGGCCGCCGAGCTTTCCAGATCGCTCTACCAGACCGGCGCCGCCAGCTTCCTCGATGCCCTCGATGCTGAACGCTCGACCTACTCCGCCGAAGACACGCTCATCCAGAGCCGTGTCCGCCTGACCACCTATTACATCGCCCTGCAAAAGGCGCTTGGCGGCGGCTGGACCGGCAAGGTGGAAACCGACAAGCCGGAAGTGGTCGACAAGAACACCGGCCCGCATTTGTCGGTCGCGTACTGACACGACCTCGGCACCACGTTTCGGACTGGGCAAAGGCTTGAAACCCTTGCTCAGTCCGTCTTGTTTTTGAAAGCCTGTAGCAAGTCGGCGACCAGCGGGTTCGGGAAGCGCCGGTGCAGCGTGACGGCGAAGAACTCCTCCTTGAGCCCTTCCAGCCTGCCCAGCTCGATCAGCCGTCCCGAAGCAAGCTCGTCTCTCACGACGATCGGCGGAATGACGGCAAGCCCCGCGTGCGCACGCGCAAGCAGGCGGATCATCGCCATGTCGTCGGCTTCCGCGGCAACTTTGGTGACGACACCCAGTTGCTCGACCATCGCGTCGAAAGATGCCCTGAGGGCCGATTCCGGCGTCGGCAGGATCAGCGGCTGCGAAGACAGAAGCTCCGGCAAGGGCAGCCCCGCCAGATCGGCTGCGGTTGCGGGTCCGATCAGGCTGACCGGCTGTTCGGAAAGTCCATGTACGAGATAGGGACTGGAGGCATCGCGGGCTGGCACAAGGTTTGTCAGGACCACGTCGATCGCCAGTGCTTCCAATGCCCTCAGAAGGTCTGCCTGCGCCCCGGAGCGCAGCACCACTTCGACGTCCGATCGTCCGATCAGGGGTTCCAGGAAGCCGATCTGGAAATTTCGCGAAAGCGTTGCGAGTGCTCCCACCCGCAAAACCTTGCGCTCGGTGCCCGCGTTGCGCAGGGTCGCCGTCAGGTCCTCGGCGGTCCGAAAGATCGCTTCCGCGTGATCAAGAGCGATCCGTCCGGCCTCCGTCAGCACCAGCCCACGTCCGCGTCGTTCAAACAGATCGTGTCCAAGGGAGGCTTCCAGCGTCTTGATCTGCGAGGATAGTGCCGACTGCGACAGGTTCAGCACCCTGGCAGCTCCCGTCAGTGTTCCATCCCGCGCAACTGCCCGGAAAAGCCGCAGATGATGAAGGTTCAGCACGAGAATACTTCCAAATTATAGAACGATTTTGATTATAATATGTAATTTTTTGCAAGAAAACGAGGCGGTATATCCACGGCGTCTTTCAGCGTCCGTGAGGTTCCCATGCCGTACCTGTTTCCCCTGCCCCTTCTTGCGCCGTTGCTGTTGCTGGCTTCAGCGGCCGTTTCAACAATGTGTCCGGGCCGCCGCCCAGGGCTCTATCCCAAGGCTTCGGAAGCAAGTGCGTTTATCGCCCTTGTGCTTGCCCTTGCCGGTCTGGTGCAGCTTCTGGTCTTGGGAGCAACGGAAGCAACCTTGTTCGAGGGTCCGTTTACGCTTGTTGTGCGGCTCGACCCCATCAGCGTGACGATGACCCTGTTGGTCACCTTCATCGGCTGGGTGGTGATGCGTTACTCCCGGACCTACCTCGACGGCGAAACGCGAGAAGGGGCCTTCCACGGCTTGATGCTCACGGCACTTGCGGCCGTACTGGTGGTCGTCCAGTCGGGCAGCCTGTTCCTGCTTGTCCTCGGCTTTGCCGGGATCGGCCTCTGCCTGCGCAGGCTTCTGCTGTTTTACCCGCAGCGCGCCGCCGCCCAACGGGCCGCCACCAAATTCGCGCTTGTCTGGCATGCAGGTGACATCTCGCTGCTGCTGGCCGCGGGGCTGTTCATGGCAAGCACCGGCACCGCACAGCTTGGACAGCTTTCTGAAACGGTCGGGCCTGATCTCTCCTTCGTCGAACATCTGGCAGTGGTGTTCCTGGTGCTGGCAGCCGTGCTGAAAACGGCCGCCTTCCCCCTGCACGGCTGGCTGACGGAAGTCATGGAGGCGCCGACCCCGGTTTCCGCCCTGCTTCATGCAGGCATCATCAATGCCGGCGGGTTTCTTCTGATCAGGACGGCAGATCTGGTTCAGGCCAGTCCTGGCGCCATGGGCACGCTCGTGGCTCTTGGTGGCCTGACCGCTCTCTTCGGGGCAGTGGTCATGCTGACCCAAAGCGCGGTGAAGACAGCCCTTGCCTGGTCAACGATTTCCCAGATGGGTTTCATGCTGCTGCAGTGTGGTCTCGGTCTTTGGCCACTCGCGCTGCTCCATGTGGTCGCGCACTCCCTCTACAAGGCCCATGCCTTCCTGTCCTCGGGTGGAGCGGTTCTGGCCGTGGCCAAGCTGCGGCGCCCCGGCCCGATCGCAATCCCCAGCGTTGCCAACGTGCTCCGGTCCTTCGCGATCGCCTTGTTTCTCTACGCGATAGTCTCCTTCGCCTTCTCGATGATCGCAGGCCCGAAAACCCCTCAGGCGCTTGCCATCGGAGCAATGCTCATCTTCGGTGTGGCCTATCTGGTGGCGCAAGGTCTTGCAGATGCGGCCCCCGCTGAACTGACGTATCGCACCTCGCTGGCCGCAGTCATCGTTGCCTTTGCCTATTTCGGCTTCCAGCAGGTTGCCAACCTTCTATGGGGTGCAGCTCTGCCGCAGGCACCTGTCGCCGGCCCCCTCGAATGGGCACTGATCGTCCTGGCGGTGCTTTCCTTCGGCATCGTTGCCGTTGCTCAGACGCTTTTTCCCCTCTGGTCACACCACCCGTCGAACGCCGGCTTGCGCGTTCACATCGCCAACGGCCTTTACCTCAACGCCCTCCTCGACCGTTTCATCGGCGGATACCGGGTTGCGAACTCCAAGTAAGACGAGGCACTTCAGATGTTTATCAAGCACACCCAATTCAGCTCACTACGGGTTTCGGGCATCCTCGAGGCAGGCACGTCAGCCATAAGGGCCATCCCGCCCGCCTTTCCGCTGGATGCGACCGTTGCCGTCAATCCGTTCCTCGGCCAGGCTGGAGAGAGCCTCGCGGAAGCATCCGCACGCCTTGCCAGAACGAGTGGCATCCACCTGACCCGGCCCAGAAGCGACTACGGCGCCGAGATCGCCTGTGGCCGCATCTTGGATGAAGACCTGACGGCCGCCCTTGAGGCATACAACGCCGGTAACAAGCCGGCGGATGTCGCGCAGCTCAAGGCAGTCGCCCAAATGGATGGACCGGCACCGGCAGCCGTACCAACCATTGCCGAACTCGCTGCTTCTGTATCCGGCATTGACTGGCCGTCGGTTATCGAAAAAACCGTTGGTCTGTGGGCCGCCGGTTACTTCGACCGCGGCCAGGCGCTTTGGTCTCCGGCCCCGGGCGAGGGCGCTTATGCTGCCTGGCGGTCCTGGGCGAGCCGTGACCTGACACCCGAAATTGCCGGACTGACGGGGTTCTGCTCCCACGTAACCACGTCTCCGGATACTTCCGAACAGGCAATCCTGCGGGTAACCGACCGGCTGGACATCAGCGTTCCGGCTGCCGAAACCCTGTTTCACCGGCTGCTGATGGACCTGGGAGGCTGGGCGCAACATGCACGCTGGCTGCTGTGGCAGGCAGAACAGGACGGCACGACGGACGGCACGCTCGGCGACCTGCTGGCCGTCCGGTTGATCTGGGAAGAGGCGCTTTTCAACCGATTCCCGGCAATCGCCGAGCAGTGGCAAGCCACGCTTCAGCTTCATGCTGCGCCACTTGTTCCGGATCGTGACCAGATTATCGATGCCATTTTGCAGGACGCGGCCGAGCGGGCATACCAGCGGTCTCTCGGACAACTGTTGAAGGCACCGACCAGGAACACCGGGGAGCGCCCTGCCCTTCAGGCAGCGTTCTGCATCGACGTGCGCTCGGAAGTCTTCCGGCGGGCGCTGGAAAACCAGAGCCCATCGATCGAAACACTCGGGTTTGCCGGTTTCTTCGGTCTTCCCGCTGCTCACCGGGACCACGGCTCCGATGTTGAAGAAAATCACCTGCCGGTCTTGCTGAAACCGTCCATGACGTCAACTTGCCACGGTTCTCCCGGTGAGGAAAAGACGGCACGCATCGGTGCGCGGGCCATACGGGCACTGGACAGGTTCCGCCAGGCCGCTGTCTCGTCCTTCGCCTATGTGGAAGCTGCCGGCCCACTGTATGTCACCAAGCTGGTGAAGGATTCGCTCGGCCGCCCCACAAGAAAGGTCTCGACCAGCGCCGCCCCCAGGCTCGACCCGACGCTTGATGCCGAGACGAAATCAGCGACCGCCGCTGCGGTCCTGAAGGCCATGAGCCTCACGAACAATCATGCGCAGATGGTTTTGCTGGTTGGCCACGGAGCCAATGTGAAAAACAATCCGCATGAAAGCGCCTATCATTGCGGCGCGTGCGGTGGCCATTCAGGCGAGGTTTCAGCGCGGTTGCTTGCAAGCTTGCTGAACGATGCCGAAACCCGCGCCGGACTTGCCGCCCACGGCATTGCTCTGCCTGACGACACCCGGTTTGTCGCGGCGCTCCACGACACGACTACAGACGAGATCACCCTGTTCGACAAGGACCAATCCGGCCCGGTGGATGAATTCGACCTTCTGCAAAAATGGTTGAAACGGGCGGGAGCCGAGGCACGGGCCGAGCGCGCCTTGCGCTTGCCGGGCACGAATGCTGCCTCCATTGCTGCCAGAGCATTCAACTGGGCCGAAATCAGGCCGGAGTGGGGACTTGCAGACTGTGCCGCGTTCATCGCTGCCCCCAGAAATCTGACATCGAAGGCCAATCTGGAAGGTCGCGCCTTCCTTCACAGCTACGACTGGAAAACCGACAAGGACTTCAAGACGCTTGAACTCATCCTCACCGCCCCGGTGGTCGTGGCGAGCTGGATCAGCCTGCAATACTATGGCTCTTCAGTTGCGCCGGATGTCTTCGGTGGCGGCAACAAACTCATCCACAACGTGGTTGGCGGCATTGGCGTTGTGGAAGGCAACGGCGGGCGCCTGCGGCCCGGCCTACCTGCACAGGCACTGCATGATGGCGAGAAAGGGATGCACACCCCTCTCCGGTTGTCGGTTCTGATCGAAGCCCCCGAAGCGGCGATATCTACCATTCTGGATGCGCACCCGGATGTCCGGAACCTTTTCGAAAATGGCTGGCTGCATCTGTTCACGCTTCGGAACGGACGTATGGCCGCGCGCTACCAGCCGGATGGTTCCTGGGCAGAGGAAGAGATGACCAGCCTGGCAGCCTGATCCTGAAAGGGCCAGTCCAGTGACCGGTGGTCGCTGGACCTGTAGGATGCTCCGGCTACCCCTCTTCCTCGCAAGGCTCGGTTGCCAGGAAAGCACGCAGTCCTCTTGTCTCGTCGTCCTCGAAAACCGTGCTTGTGACGCTCAGTTTCACGATACGGTCGAAACGGAAGGTGCGGAAAGCCTGACGCATTTCGCACCACGCACTGAACATCCACCCGTCTGTCATGTTCCAGATGATAAGCGGGCGGACGCTGCGCTCCGTGGGTTTTCCATCGGCATCCTCGTAACAAATATCGACAACGAGCTGCATCCGGATGGCCTCGCGGATCAGGCTGACGGTCGGTGGGGCGCTGTTCTTGATCTGCAGGCTGAAATACGGCGCGTCGGCCAGCTTGCGTTTATCGGGATCCGGCATGCCGGCCTGGATCATGGCACGCACTTCATGTGCCGCCGATGCCAGCGCCGGGTCGCCCGTGCGTTCCACAAAGGAAAGGCCGATCGCCAGCGCATCGACCTGATCATGGGTAAACGTCATGTTGGGCAGATCGAAGCCCGGACGCAGCAGATAACCGATACCGGCCTCCCCTTCGATGGGAAGGCCGGACGCCTGAAGGTGGGCGATGTCCCGGTAAATTGTGCTGAGGCTGACTTCGAACCGTTCGGCAAGTTCTGCGCCCCGGATAACGTCGCGGGTCCGCATCTCGTTGATGATCCGAAACAGTCTTTCCGCGCGTCGCATTCCGTTTCCTCACGCTCCAGAAAACCGGATGCAACCGCTTCGAAGCTGCATTCAGGTGTCGGGCCTCAGTCGGCAGCGGTCGCTTCGATCTCGAACATGAGCGGAGGAAGCGCAAGCCGGCTCACGCCAAGTAGTGTCATTGGCGGCGCAGCGTCAAGACGGCCGAACCGCGCTCCCAGGACTTCGAAATTCTTCAGGGCCTCGTCCACATCCGTTGTGTAGACCTTGACCTGAATGACGTTGGCCAGGGTCATCCGCGCTTCGGCCAGTACGGCTTCCAGGTTGTCCAGCGAAAGCTCGATCTGACCGCGCATATCCGCGGCATGCTGAGGATTTCCCTCCTCGTCGACAGCGGTCTGTCCGGCGCAGATCAGCTGCCTGCCCATGCCTTCAACAATTTCGGCCTGATTGTAGCCGAGCCTGAGCGACCAGGGCCAGGGATTGACGGGAGTTCTGTTCATGGGGCGTCCTTTCGATCTTCTGAAACAAGAGAACGCCTATCAACCACAGGCCTCCTGTCACCGTGGTGAGAGGAGAGTTTGTGCCCGGGCCGAATTTTTCGAGAACGGGGCCTTGCCCTGCGCAAAAAGACATCCTGCGTTCTTGCAAACGCAGGATGCTTGCGCGCCGGTTTCCCCTGCCATGCAAGCGGGAACAGCAGGCAGGGAAATGCCGGCTTACTTCGCGAGCTTGGGGTCGATCTGCCAGACTTCGCTTGCCAGCTTGCCACTCCGATAGGTCAGGACGTAGCGGACCGGGATCGTGTTCTTGCCGGAAAAGCGCACATTGGCGGTCACCGTCACGCCAGCAGGATTGGCATTTTCCTGAACATTCGAGACATCGACCTTCAACTTGCCCTGCGCCCCTGTGAACTTGGTCCAGACCGTGCCTATGTCTGCAGCACCGGTATAGACACCATCCAGCGGGCCACCGACCCATTCCAGCACGGCCTTGTCGGAATAGGACGCCTTGAGGGCATCGACCTTGCCGGTTGCGATGTTGTTGAAATGGGTACGTGCCAGGTCTTCACCCGGCCCGGCCAGGGCTGCGGATGCAAACAGAACCGTACCTGCGAAGGCAGTAGCGGCAAATTGACTGATCGGCTTCATTTCAGATCTCCATTCGTTCACTGTTCCAGATGCGATCGGCCGCATCCGGTGCTGTCCACGCAGGTGGCAATGTTTTCCTTCCCGAAGGAGCCGAAATATCTTTTTCGCCGGCGACGGAATAATTCGCGCAGCACAGGCGTTGGTGTCAGTAGTGTCCACGAGGAAGAGCTCTTGCCCGACAATACCCAAAACCTGCTCAGGGAGACGCCGGCGCTGCATCGCTACGCGGTAACGCTGACCTGCGACCAGGCGGAAGCGGAGGACCTTGTGCAGGACTGCCTGGAACGGGCCTTGCGCAAATGGAGCCTTCGCCGGTCGTCCGTACCGCTGCGGCCGTGGCTCTTCCGCATGATGCGCAATCTTCACGTCAGCCGCTGGCGGCGCTTGCGGCGCCATTCGAACCATATCGACCTGGACGATCTGGAAAACCAGCTTCAGGCGCCCGCCTCGCAGCAGGACAGCGCCGAGCTCAAGCATCTGCTGAACCGCATGCTGGCCTTGCCAGAAGACCAGCGCGAAGCACTGTTCCTGGTCGGCGTGGAAGGCTTTACCTATGCAGAAGCCGCCGCAATCCTGAACGTTGCCGAAGGAACCATCATGTCGCGCATCAGCCGCGCCCGTGCCAGACTGAGAGAAGACCCCCGCGCCTCCGAGCGTCCCCATCTAAGGAGCGTGACATGATTTCCCAGACGGAGCCTCCCATCCGGGAGGAAGACCTCGTTCGATACGTCGACGACGAGCTGCCTGCGGACCGCAGACGCGAGGTCGAAACCTATCTCAGGGACAATCCGGAAGCTGCCGCCCGGGTTGAGGCGGACCGCCGGATCTCGGCAAACCTGAAGACAGCCTATTCCCGCGTGACTGCAGAACCTCCCGGCCTGACCGCGCCTTCAGGGGGCAGATGGCTGCCGCGCGCCGGCATGGCCGCCTCCATCGCTGCGGCCCTGCTGGTCGGCGTCTTTGCCGGCTGGTCGCTGAAACCGGATGCAAGCCTGCCAGCGTATCAGCCCTTCCTGACCGATGCCCTGACGGCTCACCGAACATTCACCGTTGAGGTTGCCCATCCGGTCGAGGTGGCAGCCAGCGACCAGCGGCATCTGGCGACCTGGCTCGGCAATCGGCTGAACCATCCGTTCCGCATTCCCGATCTGCGGGTTGCCGGACTGACGCTGATGGGTGGACGCCTGCTGCCCAGCGGGGCGGATCCGGCAGCGCAACTCATGTATGACGATGCGGACGGCAACCGGGTGACCGTCTATCTGCGCCGCGGGGTCGACGGTGAACCGAAATTCCAGTTCGCGGAATCCGGCACGGAACAGGCGTTTTTCTGGAGCGACACCGGGTTCACTTACGCAGTGACCGGCGACATGCCGCGCTCACAGCTTTTGAACCTTGCCCACCTGATCCAGACCCAGCTTGACCCGGCGCAACAATCGAACTGAAAGTCGCCAGACCATTCTGACAGAGACCTCGCGTGTTCGTGACCCCGCCCTTGGGAAGACCTGGCAGCCGGCCGGCGTAGTCAGGTGCGGGGGCGGTGCAAGACCGCCTTCGGCGCGCATGCGTCACAAGCCAACAGAATTCAGGAATTCCGATATGAAAACCTCCCTTTGTGCTCTCGCGCTGCTGGTTTGCGCCGGCCCTGCACTCGCCCAGGAAAGCACACTCGCCGATCCATCCATCAAACACCGCCCCGCCGACGGAGTTGTCAGACTTTATGGTGCGGGCGGCCCGCACACGGCGTTCCAGAAAGTTGCAAAAGCCTTTGAAGAAAAAACCGGCAACAAGGTCGAAATCACGGCCGGCCCGGAAACCACCTGGTCCGCAAAAGCCCAGGCGGATGCCGATATCCTCTGGGGCACATCCGAACAATCCATGACGGCGTTTCTGGAAACCTATGGCAATTTTGACTCTTCCCAGGTTCAGCCGATCTATATCCGGCCCGCCATCATCGCCGTGCGCGCGGACAATCCGAAAAAGATCGAGGGCTTTGAAGACCTGCTCAAGGACGGGATCAAGATCGTCGTGACCGAGGGCGCCGGTGTCGCCAACACATCCGGTACAGGTGTCTGGGAAGATATCGCCGGAAGGACCGGAAATCTCGGTGACGTGTCGGCGTTCAGATCGAACATCGTCGCGTTTGAAAAAGGCTCCGGTGCCAGTTTCCGGGCCTTCAAGGACCTTGAGGCCGATGCCTGGATCACCTGGCCGAACTGGCCAATCAACAACCCGGACGTTCTGAGCCTTGTTGAACTGGACGAAAACCGTCGCATCTGGCGCGATGTCAACGTCGTGCTTTCCCCCGACGCCGACCCGCAAGCCAAGGCTTTTCTGGACTTCCTCCAGACCCCGGAAGCCGCGGCCCTGATGAAAACCGAGGGTTGGAAGCGCTAACACCGCGCTTTCCCCTTTTGCCAAGCCCCCCCTCCGCGCCCATGCCTCCCAGGGCGCGGAGGGGGGATGCAACGCCTTTCCGAAACGCTCTGAGCCTACCTTTCCCATTTTTCCGCTTGCCAACCTCAAACCGCACTGTTAAACGTTTAACTGTAAAACGTTTAACAGCGTTGGGAGGCGCTGGCAGATGTCCCGGAAAAAACCGTCCATCAAGGAAGTCGCCGCTCTTGCGGGCGTGTCGATCGCGACGGTATCGAACGTCTTTTCCGGGCGCAAACCGGTCAACGACGAGCTGAAGGAGAGCGTGCACAAGGCTGCGCGCGAACTCGGTTACCAGCTCGACCGGGCCGCTTCCCAGCTGCGCTCGGGCCGAACCCGTATCATCGCGGTAATTGTCCCCGACCTCACCGACACCTTTTTTGCCACCATCGTCTCCAGACTGGAAACCGCCGCATCAGCGGAAGGTTACGACGTGATCGTCGCCAGCTCCCATAACGACCGCGCGGTGGAATCCTCACGTCTGAAGGCGTTGCTTGCATGGCGGCCGGAAGGGCTGATTGCCGTGCCCTGCTCAAGCACCATGCCGCCGGAACTGAAGGAAGCAAAATCCACCTTGCCGATGGTTCTGGTCGACCGTGTTGCTGCAGAAGGGGCAATTGCCGATACGGTGACCATCGACAACCGTGAGGCGGGCGAGATTGCCGCAAGGCATCTGCTGGAGCGAGGCCACCAGAACATTGCAATCGGCGTTTCCGACCTGGATCACCCTCCGATCCTGGAAAGAACGGAAGGGGCTGCCGCCATCATCGAGGCGCAAACCGGCAAACGGCCAACTATTCTCAATCTGGGTTCCGATATCACCGCAGGCACCAGGACGCTCCTGGACTGGATGGAACGCAATCCCCTGCCGGAAGCAATCATCGCGCTTACCAACGTCACGACACTCAGCGTGTTGTCGGCCCTCGCCGAACACCGGATCGACATCCCGAGCCGCGCGTCTGTCGTCGCGTTTGACGACTATGCCTGGATGTCCGCCCGCAACACCGGACTGACGGCCATCCGACAGCCGGTCGACAAAATCGCGGAAACCGCCTGGCGCCGGCTACTGCAGCGGATCGAGGGTGACAGCAAGGCACCCGTTACCCCGGCAGTGCTGAACGCGAGCCTGATCGTCCGTGCCTCGGTGCGCGATCTCGAAGCAGGCGAAGACATGCATTCGCAAACACACACCCCGGCACCGAGGGACAGCGCCTCGGCGGAAGGGCAGGAAAAGAAGATCCACTGATGCCATCCGCCTCAACAGGGCACGACGGCAGACAGGCGGCAAAGACCGCACGGACACATGGGAGGAAGAGGAGGAAAATCGGACTTCAGGATCAACGGACACTCAAACGCTATCAGTCCCGTTGATCCGGACGAGAAACGCGCGGAGTGCGGTGAGCAACCCCGCGCGTCGGCAAGATCGTCCTGAAATACCCACTAACCGAAGCGGCAGGTAGATCCTCTCATCCGCCGGAACCCGTAAAGACGCCCCGTGCCGTTGCACCGGCCGAAGCGTCAGGGTTTCTGCGCGGACTCGATCATGCTCGGCCAAGATTAGCAGTGGTCTTTCAGGAAACCAACCGGTCTTGAGCGCACCCGAGGACGGGGCCGACGGACCGTTTTATTGATGGAGGAAACTGAAATGAACCCGATGAACAAGAAACTTGCCGGAGCGGCCATCGTTGCCGCCGCCCTGCTGCAGGGAACCGCTGTCCAGGCTGCGTCCGGCACCGTCGCATTCCTGATGCCAGACCAGGCATCAACCCGCTACGAGGAACATGATTTCCCGGGCTTCAAGGCGGAAATGGAGAAGCTTTGCCCGGATTGCACCGTCATCTACCAGAACGCGGATGCAGACGTGGCGCGCCAGCAGCAGCAGTTCAACTCCGTTCTGACACAAGGCGCCAAGGTGATCGTGCTTGATCCGGTGGATTCCAGCGCGGCCGCCTCGCTCGTCGCCCTTGCCCAGAGCCAGGGCGTGAAAGTGATCGCCTACGATCGCCCGATCCCGGACAAGACCGCCGACTACTACGTCTCCTTCGACAATGAAGGCATCGGCAAGGCAATCGCCGAGTCCCTGGTGCGCCATCTGGAAGAACAGGGCATCTCGCCGGAGGCCGGCGGCCTGCTGCAGATCAACGGCTCGCCCACCGATGCCGCTGCCGGCCTGATCAAGGACGGTATTCATGCAGGTATCGCCACCGGTAAGTACAAGACCCTGGCCGAATTCGACACGCCGGACTGGGCACCGCCCAAAGCCCAGGAATGGGCCAGCGGCCAGATCACCCGCTTCGGCGATCAGATCGTCGGCATCGTAGCGGCCAATGACGGCACCGGCGGCGGCGCCATTGCCGCCCTGAAGGCTGCCGGCGTCGACCCGCTTCCGCCTGTAACCGGCAACGATGCCACCATCGCGGCCCTGCAGCTGATCATTGCCGGCGACCAGTACAACACGATCTCCAAGCCTTCTGAAATCGTTGCCGCGGCGGCTGCCAAGGTTGCCGTGCAGTTCCTGAACGGGGAAACGCCGGAAGCCAAGACGACGCTCTACGAAACACCTTCCGAGCTGTTCGTTCCGGCCGTGGTCACGCGCGAGAACCTGAAGGAAGAGATCATCGATATGGGCATCCAGACGGCTGAGGAACTGTGCACGGGCCGCTATGCCGAAGGCTGCAAGGAACTCGGCATCCAATAACTCCTCCTCCCAAGCAGGCCGCCCGACCCAAAAGGTCGACGCCCGGAAGGCCGGGCGGCCATCCAGAAGACCCAGAAAACCATGAGCCGGACAAGATGACCGCCACTTCTCCCCAATCCGCCACGGATCGGCAGCCGATCCTGAGCCTCAAGGGCATTTCGAAGAACTTCGGCGCGGTGTCGGCATTGACCGATATCGAGCTGGACGTCCATCCAGGTGAAGTCGTTGCCCTTGTCGGTGACAACGGCGCCGGAAAATCTACCCTCATCAAGGTGCTCTCCGGCGTTCACGCGCCGACTTCCGGCACCATTCACTTCGAAGGCAAGCCGGTGACGATGCACGGGCCGAGCGACGCCCTGCACCTTGGCATCGCAACCGTGTTCCAGGACCTCGCCCTGTGCGAGAACCTCGACGTCGTTGCCAACATCTTCCTGGGCCAGGAACGCAGTCCCTGGCATCTGGATGAAGTGGCCATGGAAGTCCGCTCCTGGGAGCTGCTCAACGAGCTGGCGGCCCGAATTCCAAGCGTGCGCGAACCGATCGCCTCGCTGTCCGGCGGCCAGCGCCAGACCGTCGCCATTGCCCGGTCCCTGCTGCTCAACCCGAAGATCATCATGCTGGACGAGCCGACCGCCGCCCTTGGCGTTGCCCAGACGGCGGAAGTTCTCAACCTGGTGGAGCGGGTCCGCGACAAGGGCCTCGGCGTCATCATGATCTCCCACAACATGGAAGACGTGCGCGCGGTCGCAGACCGCATCGTGGTGCTGCGGCTTGGCCGCAACAACGGTGTGTTCTCGCCGCAATCGTCCAACGAGGAACTGGTCGGAGCCATTACCGGCGCAACCGACAATGCCGTCACCCGCCGCGCCAGCAAACGGGCGGCCGCAGGCGCCACGGCATAAACAAGGAAACCACCATGAACGGCTCCGCTCCCGAACCCCGGCTGCTCGACCGCAGCGATACGCGCGTCAAGCATGCCAGCAGCCTGACCGACGTCATCAGCGCCTTCATCGATCGTGTGAAGGCAGGCGACCTCGGCTCCCTGCCCGTCATCGTCGGCCTCATCGTCATCTGGACGGTCTTCACCATTCTCAATCCGCTGTTCGTTACGCCGAACAACCTTGTGAACCTCTTGTTCGACTGCTCGACAGTCGGCGTCATCGCGCTCGGCATCGTCTGCGTGCTGATGCTCGGCGAGATCGACCTATCCGTCGGCTCCATGAGCGGTGTCGGCTCGGCCCTGATCGGCGTGCTCTGGGTCAACCAGGGCGTTCCGCTGCCGCTGGCGATCCTGGCGGCGCTCAGCACCGGCGCGGTCATCGGCTCGGTCTATGCACTGCTGCGCACTCAGCTTGGCATGCCCAGCTTCGTCTCGACCCTCGCCGGTCTGCTGGCGCTTCTCGGCCTGCAGCTCTACATGCTCGGCTCCACAGGCTCCATCAACCTGCCCTACGGCTCCTGGATGGTGAACTTCGGCCAGCTTCTGATGATGCCTGCCTGGGCCTCTCACGCAGTCGCACTTCTGCCTGGCCTCGCCATTCTCGTGATGGGAATTCGCAACCGGCGCCAGCGCCAGGCAGCCAATCTCTCCGTTGGCTCTGTTGGCGGGCTAGTGTTCAAGGCGCTGTTCACCACCATCGCCTTCGAAGCCGCCGTCTTCTATCTGAACCTCGGTCGCGGCGTGCCCTGGATGTTCGGCCTCTTCGCCCTGCTTGTCGTTGTCATGAACTATGTCTTCACACGCACCCAGTGGGGGCGGTCCGTGAAGGCAGTCGGCGGCAACGCGGAGGCTGCGCGCAGAGCCGGCATCAATGTCACCTTCACCTACCTCACGTCCTTTGCGCTGTGCTCGCTGCTGGCGGCCCTCGGCGGTGTTCTGTCTTCCGCGCGGCTTGCCTCCGCCAGCCAGCAGGCAGGCACCGGTGACGTCAACCTCAACGCCATCGCGGCCGCCGTTATCGGTGGTACCAGCCTGTTCGGCGGACGCGGGTCGGCATGGTCGGCGCTGCTTGGCATCATCGTCATCCAGTCGATCTCAAACGGGCTGACACTTTTGAACATGTCGTCCTCGCTCCGCTACATGATCACCGGCTGCGTGCTCGCCATTGCCGTCATCGTCGACAGTCTCGCCCGCCAGAGCCGCGTCTCTCACGGCCGCGCCTGACCGGATTTCAATTCAAGGATTTCGAACATGACCGATGAACTCAAAGGCAAGGTCGCGGCCATTACCGGTGCCGCGTCCGGGATCGGCCTGGAATGCGCCAGGAGCCTGCTTGCAGCCGGCTGCCGGGTGGTCCTGATCGACCGTGCCGAAGCCAGACTGAACGCGATCTGCCAGGAGCTCGGACCGGACGCCATTCCGCTGGTGGTCGACCTCATGGACGGGCCCGCTGTCGATGGCATGCTGGACCGGATCGTGGAAAAGACCGGACACCTCGACATCTTCCACGCCAATGCAGGAGCCTATGTCGGCGGCAGCGTCGTCGACGGTGACCCGGACCAGTGGGACAAGGTGCTCAATCTCAACATCAATGCCGCGTTCCGCTCCATTCGCGCCGTGTTGCCACATATGGTGGAACGCAAGACCGGCGACATCATCGTCACCAGTTCCATCGCCGGCCTTGTGCCGGTCGTCTGGGAACCAATCTATACCGCCTCGAAATTTGCCGTGCAGGCCTTCGTACACACGGTACGGCGCCAGGTCGCCGAACACGGGGTGCGCGTTGGTGCGGTCGCGCCGGGACCTGTGGTTACAGCCCTTCTCGATGACTGGCCCAAGGCAAAGATGGACGAAGCCCTTGCCAACGGCAGCCTGATGCAACCCCGGGAAGTCGCTGATGCCGTCCTGTTCATGCTCAGCCGCCCGCGCGGCGTCACCATCAGGGACCTTGTCATCCTGCCGCAAAGTGTGGACCTTTGAGGCATGAGCAAATTTCTGATTGGTATTGATGTCGGCACAGGCAGTGCCAGGGCTGGTCTGTTCGACCAGTCCGGCAATCTGGTTGCATCGGCAAAACGTGACATCGCCCTCTTCAACCGGGGGCCAAACCTTTACGAACAGTCTTCCAACGACATCTGGCAAGCCGTGGCCGCTACAGTACGCGAAGCGGTCGGCACGGCCGGGATCGATCCGGGCGATGTGGCCGGGATCGGCATGGACGCCACCTGTTCGCTGGTGGTCATCGGCCCGCAAGGCAGCCCGCTGCCGGTGGGCGATACGGACCACCCGGAGCGCAACATAATCGTCTGGATGGATCACCGCGCTCTTGACCAGGCCGAACGTATCAACGCCGGTGGCCACGACGTGCTGCGGTATGTCGGCAGCCAGATTTCACCGGAAATGGAAACCCCGAAACTGCTCTGGCTGAAAGAGAACCGGCCAGAGATCTTCGGCAAAGCCGAGCATTTTTTCGACCTGACCGATTTCCTGACATGGCGGGCGACCGGCAGCCTTGCACGGTCCATCTGCACGGTTACCTGCAAATGGACCTACCTTGGTCATGAGCGCCGCTGGGACGCCGACTATTTCCAGTCCATCGGTCTTGCCGAACTCTGCGCGAATGATTTTGACCGCATCGGCACCACCGTTGTCGATGCGGGAACGGCACTGGGCAGCGGGCTGACGGCAGAAGCGGCCGCAGATCTGGGCCTGCGTGAAGGGACACCCGTTGCTGCCGGGCTGATCGATGCTCATGCGGGCGGTGTCGGAACGGTCGGGTGGCAGGACCAGACAGAGGCGGGATCGGCGACAAGCCGGATGGCCTATGTCTTCGGCACCTCCGCCTGCACCATGACTTCGACAACAGAACCTGCCTTCGTGCCAGGCGTCTGGGGACCTTATTTCTCCGCGATGGTTCCAGGCCTCTGGCTGAACGAGGCGGGTCAGTCGGCGGCAGGTGCCGCCATCGACCATCTGGTCCGCTTCCACCCGGCCTCCACTGACGCCCTCAAGCAGGCGAAGGAAGCAGGTCTCGGCCTCAACCAGTGGCTTGCTGCGGAAGCCGAACGGCTTGCACCGGAGGGGACAGACATTTCAAGGCTGGCAGACGGTCTGCATGTGGTGCCTGAATTTCTCGGCAACCGTGCACCGTTTGCCGACCCGGAAGCAAAGGCCGTCATTGCGGGCCTCGATATGGACACATCCGTCGCCGCTCTCGTCAGGCTCTATGTTGCGGGCATATGCGGTCTCGGATACGGCCTCAGACAGATTGTCGAGGCGCAGTCCGCAAAGGGCATCCGGACGGACACCATCGTCGTCAGTGGCGGTGCAGGCCAGAGCCCTTTGGTGCGCCAGCTTCTGGCGGATGCCACGGGCCTCGTGATCGCCGCTCCCAAAACCGCGGAACCGGTCCTTCTCGGCTCGGCCATGCTCGGCGCTGTCGCTGGAGGCCTGCAAAAGGATATTCCGGCCGCCATGGCAGCCATGTCGGCAGCCGGCGAAACCTATGCACCCGGCGGCGCCGAGGCCACATCCTACCACAACAAGCGGTACGAGGCTTTCGAGCTGCTACAGCAGACCGCCCGCAAGATCCGCGGGTAACGCTGCCCGCCATTCCAAACGGAAAGAAAGACATGAAGTTTTTTGTCGACACGGCGGATGTCAGCGACATCCGCGACCTCACCGAACTCGGCCTTATCGATGGTGTTACAACCAACCCGTCCCTGATCCTCAAGTCCGGCCGGGACATTACCGAAGTAACCCGCGAAATCTGCTCCATTGTCGAAGGTCCGGTTTCGGCCGAAGTCACGGCTACCGAGTTCGAGGCAATGCTGCGGGAAGGCAAGACCCTTGCAAGGATCGCCCCCAACATCTGCATCAAGCTGCCGCTGACGCTGGATGGTCTCAGGGCCTGCCGTGCACTGACTACCGAAGGGTTCAAGACCAACGTCACCTTGTGCTTTTCCGCCAATCAGGCGCTGCTGGCGGCCAAGGCCGGCGCAACCTTCATTTCCCCGTTCATTGGCCGACTGGACGATATGGCCATGGACGGAATGGAGCTGATCCGCGAGATCCGGCAGATCTACGACAATTACGGCTTTGAGACCGAAATTCTTGCCGCCTCGATCCGCACGGTCAATCACGTCAAGGAAGCAGCGTTGATCGGCGCCGATGTGGCAACTGTGCCGCCGGCAACGATCAAGGCGCTGGTCAAGCACCCGTTGACCGACAAGGGACTGGAGCAGTTCCTTGCGGACTGGGCAAAGACCGGCCAGACGATCGCCTGATCGACTGAAGAGTACGTACAGACAACTTGCCGGTTCCCCCCATGGGCGGAGCCGGTAAATCCACCCGAATTGAACCCGATGACGGTTCAGGCGTTTCCAATGGAGAGACATCCATTGGAGGATAGTATGCGCCCGCACGAAAATGTCCGGACGATTGCAGCCCTTGCCACCGCACTGACCCTTGTGTGCGGCACCGCTCTTGCAGACGACAAGAGCGGCGACTGTCAGGTTGAACCCGGCGCAAAGTCGCAAGACCGGGTTCCCGCCGATACTGAAGAAACTGCCAGCCTTTCAGACTGCGACGGTGTTTTGATGCCAGCCCCGGTCGGAGACCGCGAGCTTGTCGAACCTGCTCCCGATGTCGGTGAAACGCCGGTCATCACTCCGGAGGAGATCCCGGATCAGCAGCCGGCGGACTGAAGCGACCGCCAGCTGGATCGGTGATACTTAAGACCGCAGCAAACGCTTGGTAGACCCGACAGCGGTTGCGATCTGGGAATAATGCGTCTTGCGCTTTTCCGAGTTTCCGGCCGAACGCAGCAGCTTGGTGACGCTCTCGTCGATAGCTTCCGATGCTTCACGGCGGGCCTGTTCGAGATTGGCCGTGGAAACGGCCCGGTAGGTACGCTGACCCACGGCCGCGCGTGGAGCGCTCCGGTCCTGATATTTTGAAACAATGCCATCAAGCTTGCGGGAAAGGCTCCGCAGCTCCCGCGCCGCGTCGCGATAGTTCGGCCGGTTTTCGATTGTCGAGGCGGCGCGGCCCAGAACATTCCTCAAACAGTCGAAGCGGTATTCGGGCCGGATGGAATTGCGGCACTCGTTGCTGCCGTTCTGGATTATCCAGATGACGCCGCGCGTGATCCTTTCGTCGAGATCATGGGACGCGCTCAGCTTCGGGTCGCGTTCCTGCCGATCGACATCATAGGAAGGACCAGACGGTTCGCTGCTCATGGAAGAGCTGTACTGCGCAAGCAGTAGCTCCTCCAGAACCGAACCCAGTGGATCTGCCGGTGCAAGCGACTGACCACCCGGAACGGCGACCGCATAAGCAGGCACACTGGCAGCCGTCACGACTTGACCGGCGAGCACGGCAACGGCCACACCTGCGCAAAACCTGTTTCCAAACATGGCTTCCTCCAATCAACTATTCAAACACATCGAACAAATCACCAGCGACAACTGATCGGACCGGGCAGTAATCACGATTGACGTGACAACTGCTATCGGAAAAGTAGCAAAAATCTGCAATATGACTTAGAAAAACGTCTGCACTGTCTACATTGAAATCAGGGATTGATATTTCCCGAAATGTTTCTTTTGATTGTTCTTTTTCAATTTTAAACCCTTGGAATAAAAGAACAAGTCAAAAATTACCTTGCGTCATGCAGCGCGCAATAATGGCTTTGGAAGGCGGGAACCCATCTCAACCGGAAAACGCAATGGCCCTATTCGGAAAGCCCGTAAGCTTTGCGCAGACCTCTCTGGGTCTGCGGGCCGAACTGGCCGTCGATGGTCCCGGTATAGAAAGAGCGTTCTGAAAGTTTCCGTTGAAGGGAGCGCCGTGTCGTAGCCTTGAACATCTTCGGGTTTTCCGAGAGCTGGCTCAAAACTTCCTCGTTGCCGGATCTCAAGGCGCGATAAAGATATTCTGCCGCATCGTCCGGTTCCTTGCCATCGACCACACCGTCATCGATCAGAGCTGCGTAATTGAACATTGCTTCCGGGTGCCGCTGATCGGCAGCCTTTCCGAAGAGCTCAATCGCCTTTTTCGGATCACGCGCGATCCCCAGGCCGCCCTGATAGTAAAGGAACCCGAGATCGTTGATGGCATCCGCAAAGCCTTCGTCCGCGGACCTGCGAAACAGTTCCAATGCCTTTTCGACATCCTGTTCGACGCCAATGCCGCGCTCATACATGCGGGCAAGCTCGAACATGGCTTCAGGATCACCCGCTTCCGATGCAGTTTCCAGAAATGCTGCCGCACGGGAGGGATCGTATCGGTCCTCGCTCGGGTTGAGGCGCATGTAGGCAAGGCCTTTCAGCGCCCTGCTGTCGCCTTCCCTTGCCGCCACCTGCAACTGCTCTTCCTGGCTGACTTCAAGGCGCCCCCAGGCATTACGACGGTCTGCCGCCGCAAGCACGTTGACCTCCTGGCTGCCGCCCGCAAGGAAGTAGGGTTTACCGGACAGTGAGCCGTAGGTGTGCGGCTCCTGCGCGTTGGCGGTGGCTTTCAGCACGGAATCGCGCACCTGCCGGAAGGCGAGGCCTATTTCCAGGTCCCTGATCTTCAAGGTCTGGGCCAGCGCCGACGCAAACGGACTGTTTTCACCTGCCCCGTCCAGTGCAACGGCTCCTGCTTCGGCGGCGTAGGCCACCAGCGTGCCGCGTTCGGGAGAAGGCGCCGCCAGCCCGCGGCCATAAGCCCCCTGATTTACGGTGAGCGTTTCCTGCCCGCCCACATCGGCAAACGGGTCGTTCCGGCAGGAATCCAGGATCACGATCCTGAGCTGCCGCGCCTTGTCGACCGCTTCCAGAATGTCATCGAGAGAAATCGAGGTATCGGCAACCTGCTGCCGGCTGCCTGCCTTGGCGTCGGAGGGAACCAGGAAATTGCGCCCGCCGACTTCGATCCCATGTCCGGCAAAATAGACGAGAGCCACATCCGCCGTTTCCGCCTCGAAGGCGAAACGGTCCAGCAGTTCGCGGAACTCCGCAAGCCCGATGTTGAAATGCTCGGACACTTCGAAATTCAGCTCGTTCAAGGTGTCCGAAATCAGCTTGCCGTCATTGGTGGTATTGCTCAGATCAGGAGCGTTCTCATAGCCCGCAATGCCGACCACAAGCGCCATGCGCCGTTCCGCGAACGGGTCCGTCGCCGCGTGAGCTGACAGGCTCGTCAGCACCAGAAACACCACAACGGACCAGACAGCCAATCCGTTGATTTTAAAAGTCTTCAACAGCAGTTCGACCCGGTTTCGCATTTGGCGCAATCACATGAAAACCCTGTTTCCGGCTTGGTACAAGTTCCGGAAAAACCGCTTTCATAATTGGCGGATTACCTTGCGAAAACAACCCCTCTTTTCGCAACGTCACCTGACTGCAGCTGTCACCTTTCAACCGGTACAATCCCAAAAAAGCGGCCGGTCCGCGACAAACGAACCGGCCCAAGGCGGACATTGCCTGAAGACCACATCAGACAATCCGGATTGATCAGCCACCGTGTGCAGACCCGCGCAGTCTTGCGCTGAAAAGCGGCCGTCGACCGTAAAATGCCTCCAGTTGCCTATTCCTCCCGGAAGGCGCGTGACATGCTGTCGACGATCGGCTTGGTCAGATACTGCATGAAGGTTCGCTCGGTCGTCTGGATCATGATTTCCGCGGGCATGCCCGGGGTTGGAACGAAGTTGAGCACCCTTGTCAGTTCGCCCGGCGAGATATCGATGCGGGTCACGTAAACCTCACGCATGATGCCCGTACTGTTGTCGGTGATTGCATCTGCAGACACATATTGCACTTCGCCTTCCAGCACCGGAGTGGTGCGTTGATTGAGGGCGGACAGGCGAACCGTGGCATGCTGGCCGATATGGACGCTGTCGATATCGGTTCGCGAAATCAGTGCCTCAATGATCAGCGGTGCGTCGGACGGCAGGATCTCGACAATCGTCTTGCCGCTTTCGATAACCCCACCGGCAGTGTGGTAGTGCATGCGTACGATTGTGCCCGAAACCGGTGCCTGAATGACGGCACGTTCAAGAACGTTGCGCGCCTTGCGGGACTGCTCTCTTGCAGCATCCAGCTCGGCCTCGATGGTTTGCAGGTCATCAAGCACCTTTTCGTTATAGGCAGCCCGTGTCTGCTTGACCTGTTCCTGGTGCTGCAACACCTGGGCGTTGGCCTCCTGCATGGACGATGCCAGCCTCCCGATCTGCCCTTCCGCTTCTGCGATCGCTCTTTCCAGTGCATTCAGGGTCGGCTTCAGCAGGAGGCCTTTTTCGAAGAGAAGCTTCTTGCCCGTGTGTTCTTCCTGCAGGATCGCAAGCTGCCTGATCATGGCATCATGCTGTTCACGGTAGCCGTCGCGGCGGTGCTGAAGGGATTCGATCGTGCTCTCCAGAATCCTGATATCGCTTGTCAGCTTGGCCTGGGATCCGATGAAACTCAGCTTCTGGCCGGCGATGATGGTGGCAATTTCCTCATCGTCCTTCAGGTCCAGCAATGTTTGCGGGAATTCCACCTCCTTCAGCCAGAGATATTCGGCGCGCAGACGGGCGTTGATCGCTTCCAGCCGCGCCAGCTTGAGCCCCAGTTGTCGCTCGTTCGCGGATGCGACGGTTTCGTCGAGACGAACAATTGGATCGCCTTTTTGAACGCGCTCGCCTTCCTGCACCAGGATCTCCTTCACGATCCCGCCTTCGTAGTGCTGAATCTGCTTGTTCTGTCCGGTTGCGACAAAGGTTCCGCTTGAAATTACGGCGGCAGCCAACGGCGCGGTAAAGGACCAGGCGGCAAAGCCTCCTATGAAGAAGACCAGCATGAAAACGCCGATCAGTGTGTGCCAGAAAATCGATCTCGGCACTGCCGAATACCAGTCCATCGGTTCGTGATGTGTCAGAGCGTTGCTCATCTTTCCCCCCTGGCTTGAGCCGTCCCTGGCGGCTGCCAACGCTTATCCTTGTTGCTGAACGGCTTTTTGCTTCTTCCGGTCGGCAAGGAGTTCCAGCACTTCGTTGCGGAAACCGAACATGCTGATGGAGCCGTCGGCCAGAACAAGGATCCGGTCGACACATTTCAGCAGGGACGGCTTTTGCGTGATCGCGACGACGGTGATGCCTTCGGCCTTGGCATGTGCCATTGCCCGTGCAAGTGCCTCGTCGCCATTGGTGTCCAGATTTGAGTTGGGTTCGTCCAGAACGACGAAACGCGGATTGCCGAAGAATGCCCTGGCAAGCGCGATACGCTGCTTCTGACCGCCTGACAGCGGTGCACCGTCGGCCGCAACAACCGTTTCGTAGCCGTGGGCCAATTCGGAAATCATGGCGTGCACGTCGGCCAGACAGGCAGCTTCGTAGATCTGTTCGTCCGAAGCATCTTCGCGCATGCGGCCGATGTTCTGCTTGATCGTGCCCGGGAAAAGCTGAACGTCCTGCGGCAGGTAACCGATGTTTTCACCCAGCTGCCGCTGGTTCCAGTTGCGCAGGTCCATCAGGTCCAGACGCACCGCACCCGATGTCGGCAGGATGGATCCCACCAGCATCTTGCCGAGTGTCGTCTTGCCGGCTCCCGAGTTGCCGATGATCGCAAGAGAGTCCCCGGCTTTCAGCGAGAAAGTGATGCTGTTGAGCACGACCCGCTTGGTCCCCTGGGGCACGTAGAGCAGGCGTTCGACATCAAGCCTGCCTTGCGGCTTGGGCAGAACGAGACGTTCGGAATTGAGCGGCGAGGATTTCAGCAGTGTCGAGATCCGGCCATAGGAATTGCGCGACAGCAGATACTGGTTCCAGCCTTCGATCGCCCCCTCGATGGGCGACAGCGCCCGGCCGCCGATAATGGAGGCGGCAATCACCATGCCCCCCGTAAGTTCACCCTGGATGGCGAGGAATGACCCCCACCCGAGCATCGCCACCTGCGTCAGAAGCCGGACAGCCTTGGTAATGGAGGCCGAGACGATGTTTCTGTCCTGCGCACTGACCTGCGCGCGCAGCGACGCAGCCGTATCACGCCCCCACAGGTGCACTGCTTCCGGGATCATGGCCAGGGCGTTGATGATCTGCGAATTCCTGGACATCGCATCCAGATGCAGGTTCGCCTTGCTCTGGTTCTGGTTCGCATCACTGAAATGCCGGGACGTGATCTTCTGGTTGATCACCGCGATCACAAGCAGGATCAAACAGGTGCCACCGACAATCATCCCCAGGTGCGGATGAATGAGGTAGATCGCGACCAGGAAAAGCGGCGCGAAGGGACCGTCCAGAAATGCCATCATGGTGCCGGACACCAGAAAACCCCGCAATTGCTGCAGGTCGTTCAGGATCTGGTACTCCTTACCGTTGCTGTTGAGCGAAGCTCGTGCGGCGGCTGCGAGGATGGGTGAACCCAGTTGCGATGCGAGTTCGACCGCCGTGCGCATAAGAATGAAGCGGCGGATGGCATCGAAGGCTGCCTGCAGCAGGACCGCCCCGACGATCACGCCTGTCAGCATGACCAGCGTGTCCAGCGAGCGGCTGGTCAGGACCCGGTCCGAGATCTGGAACAGATAGACCGGAATTGACAGCACAAGCACATTGATGACGCAGGAAAACATCAGCACGATGAGAAGATTGCGCCGAACGGCGGCGACGCCGTTTTCGAGTGCCTTGGAAAGATCGGGCGGTGTCGTCCGTCGGTGGAACTCGGGCTTTTCAGCCTTGGCTTTGCCAGTGCCTGTTCCTGTGCCAGTGCCTGTCCGGGCGGACTTGCCGCCGTCCGCCGGTTTCGCTCTTGCGTCTCCCGACTTCAGGGTAGGTCCGCCCGCAACGGCTGCTGCCTCTGCGCCGACAAGTCGTGCATCACCCTTTTTCGCATCGGGGCCCAGCACCTGCGGCTCACCCGCCCGGTTCGTCCGCTGCCCATCGGCAACATCATATGAAATGGTCATGAGCTGCCTCCCCTAAGCGACCATTGTCGCCATCGGATCGACACAGACCTCGTCCGGCACCTGGTTCAGGTTGACGGTTTCAAGATCGTTGTCACCATTGGTCAGCATGCCGTCGGCCAGGAAGACAACGGCCTCCGACGCAAGACCCGCCCCGCCGTGATCAGGTTGCTCGACATCTGCGGTCAGGATCTCCGCCTGGTAAAGCAAAGCTTCCGAATAGGTGTCGCCACCGACGCGAACAACATTGTCCACGCTGGCTTCCTGGATCACCGCGGCATTGTAGAGAAGGTTTGAATCGCCGTTGATGCTGGTGCCTTCGCTTGAGACATCGACCCCAAGCGTGGCGATGCTGTCGCTGTCGCCCAGGATATTGACCTGTTCGAGGTAATTGATGTCGTAGACATCACCGGAGATATAAAGAACGTTCAGCTGGTTGAAAGGCGAAGCTTCCCCGCTGAAGAGCCCGGACAGGAAGTCATCGCCAAGATCCTCCTCACCTGCCGTTGCGAGCCGGTTCGCGCTTGCCGGATCCAGGTCGACGACGGAACTGTTGTAGTTGGAAACGATATAGGCCTCGTTCCAAAGCAGATTGTCGATCTGCCCGTCAGGCATCGGCATGGAAGCGTCTTGTGTACCTTCGGCAATGACCTGATCGAAATTGACCATGACGTTGGTCTGGCTGATCACATTGGCCGAGTAATAGTCGCCTCCGATCAGGATCAGATCGAAGAAGGTGCTCAATTCCGTAAGGTTGAGAGCATTTGTCAGAATATTGCCACCGGACATGATCGTCGTGCCCGAGCCGTCTTCCTGGTAGACGATGGTGTCGTTGTCGACCAGATAGTTCTTCTGGGTCAGCCAGTTCACGAAGGTCATGTCACCGTCGTGGAAGGTGATATCCCAGAGAGAATGATTACCGACCGGAGCAACATCCATGGGCAGATCCGAACCGGTGTTCATGATCGATGCGATGTTGTAGCTGCCGGTGCTCGGATCCGTCGCCCACTCGCCAAGACCCGCCAGATGCGGCGCTGCCAGAACATTTGTCTGGCTGATAATGTCGAGATCGTAATAATCGCCGGCCACAGCTATGGTCGCGGCCTTGCCCCAGACGTCCACCAGAATGGCCTGATTGATCAGTGTGTTGTTGCCGGCACTGATTTGCAGCGAAGCGGAGGTTCCGGCGGTGTCCACCAGCGAAGCCAACTCGCCTGAGGCGCTTTGCGGTCCCTCGAGCACCACGTCATCGGAGTTCGCGTCGGCGTCATCGTCCGGAGCACGGCCCCTCAAATGCTTGATGACTTCATCAAGACGGGCGGCTTCCTCGACAACGATACCGTTCTGATAGAGCTGCCCGGTGTCATCTCCGGTTGCCAGAACCTGTTGCCCGACACCGGGAGCGCCGGTTTGCATGGTTTGGGCTGTTTCCGTCCAGGCTGCGACGGTCGCGCTCAGATTGCCAGCCGGATTGTCTGCTTCCGTAAAGCTGAACCTGCCGGTGATCCCGGCGGCCTCAAGCGCATCGAGGAAGGAGATGAGTGATGGTGCTTCGTAATCGAAATGATAGTGGAGACCCGTGTTGGACAGATAGTCGTTGTCCTCCAGCACGTTTTCGGACCGGGACACAACGGCGAAGCTGTTGGGCAGCACTTCGTGCTGGAACGTTATGAAGCGGACACCGCCTGTCAGCGCGATGGTGTAGGGATTGAAAGTCCCCTCAACCGACGGCGGCATCAGATGTGCCCGCATGCCAATGCCATCCCACTCATAAAAGTTCAGGGCGGCGGGAACGTCGTCGTAGTAGCTGTAACCATCGAATTCGTAATGGATATTCGGATTGAGGTCGAGCAGCTGATAGTCGGGCCAGACTGTCAGCAGCGCCTCCATCGCCTCACCTTGCTCTGCCTGTTCGGCAGCAAGCTGTGCCGCGCGGAATTCAAGATACTCAAGGCGGGCGCGGGCCTCCTCGAGTGACATGGAAAAGCTTCCTACAAAATGCGAAATCGCTTCACGCGTAAGGTCATCATAAAAAAACATGTCAGCCCCCTAATCTGAATGAAGGGTCGTTTTCGCGGTCAAACTCGCGCGAATCTAAATACGAGAGGCCGCGTTCAGCAGGCGCGGAGCAAGTGAGCTCCGCGCCTGCTGCTGTTTTCCGGAATTGAAAATCAATTCAGGAACAAACCGGATCAGCTCAGGGAGCCGAGATCTTCACCGGTCATCAGGCTGTCCATGTTGCCGCCGACAATGGTCATGTCGACAGAGTTGTTCAGGATGTTTTCGCCCTGCACAAGCGTGTTGGTGAATGCCGATGCATCGTTGGAAGCGGATGCTTCAGCCGCATTCATGCCCTGGACGAGCGCATCGTCATCAGCGATGACGCTGACGCTGCCGGAACCGAGGTCATCGATTTCCAGATTGCCTTCCAGGTCGACCGACATGCCATGGAAACCGGCATGACCGAACCAGGTGCCGACATGGCCACCGAATGCCTGCATGTCAGCATCGACGTATGCCGACCCGCTGGAGCCGCCTGCCGAAATACCGTCATCGGTTTCGGCATCGCCACCCTTGGCACTCAGGGTCTGGTTGAAGCCGGCGTTGTTGGTTGCCGTCGTACCGTTGGCCCAGTCGTTGTCTTCCAGCTGGTTGCTGTTGTTGAGCACGACACCGGCATCATTGCCGCCACCATTGAGGGCTTCGTTCAAAATGTCTTCAACGGTGATGTCGTCGCCCGGGCTGTAGTCGATGCCGCCGTTGACGCTCACGAGCATCTCGTCGACTTCAGCGCATTCTTCCAGGTCGATGTCCACGACATCGTCGTCGTCATAAACAAATCCTTCTTCGAAGTTCATCACGACTTCGGCCTTGTTGATGATCTTCGAGTCATCGACTGCATCGAAATCAGAGTAATTGAATTGAGTTCCACGCTTACCAGACATGATAATAGTCCTTGTTCATCGCGGCGAGCCAAGTCTCGCAAGACCGGCGTTCACACCGCATTCTGACTTGGAAACGGGCGCAGCTGGCGTTTCGGAAACAGGTTCGAAACAGAAAACCGCAGCGCCGATCGAACATCTTAGAGCTCGTCTTCACCAACGCTGTCGGTGTAGAGATCGCCGCCGACAATCGTCGTGTCGACCGAGTTGTTGAGAATGTTCGCACCCTGCACCAGCTCGTTGACGAACGCTTCGGTTGCGTTGGCGGCATTGGCAGCGGCCATCACTTCACCAATCACCGTCGCATCATCAAGGGCATCCACGGTCATGGACGACCCACCGAAAGCCAGACCGTCGTCAGCTTCCGCCGAACCGCCGTTGGCAGTCAGCTTCTGCGTGAAGGACCCTTCATTGGCGACAAAGGTGTCTTTTGCCCAATCGTTGTCTTCCAGCTGGTTGCTGTTGTTGATTGCAATGCCGGTATCGTTCCCAAGGCCGTTCAGCGCATCATTGAGGACGTCTTCGACCTTGATATCGTCGCCCGGGTCGAAGTCGATATTGCCTTTCGCAATCAGAATGTCCTCGACACTCGCATGGTCGCCGATGTCCAGGTCAATGTTGTCGACGTCCGAAGGACCGTTCTCGAAATCCACATTGATGACAGGATCGAAGTCACTGTCGACATACTTGAACACCTGGTTGTTCACATCCTGGGTGTTGTCGTCGTCCGAGTATTCCCACTCGTAGCTCTTCGAATTGTCGATGTTTATTTCGTGATTATAGTTGGTGTTGTACTCGCTAGAATAAGTCGGATTGAACGACTTATCGATGTTCAGCTCGTTTTTATGCCAAACGTATTCGCTCATGGTTCTGTCCTCAGATCGGACAGCTCGGCAGATCGTCTTCTATCGATTTGCATAGGGCTGTCGTGGTTAAGAGGAGCGTTACCGCCCCAGATCAAATGGAAAATGGCAAAAACAACCACATCAGCTAATCAAAATAGATTTAGCTGCTCCATTTACTCTTCGGCCGGAAGTCAAATTTGTGGATTGGGATCCACAAACCGAGGATTTACACAAATACAAGAATCTCCCAGCCGATGAAAACAATGACAGAACAGGGGGATTGCAATAAGCCGGAAATCTTAACTAAACATTTACCATTCAAGTTTCGCGGATATCTAGCGACATAGGTAAATCACGCGAGGTCAAAAAAAGTATTTAATTGCAATATCTTGAAGCAAAATCTGATCCGCGACTAAATCGAATTATTAATATAACCTAAGGTAAGTTTGTTATATACAAGTTATGGGTGAGGAGAAATTCAGACTAGGGGGTCACTGCACAAATCCCTGTTAATACTGCGATTTGGACGGCATGTTCATTTTCCGACAGCCACCCATTTCCCGCACCTATCCTTGGTCTGAACAAACAAGATAAGAAATTTTATTATTTTAAAAACCGCATGGCTAATGCCGACGGCAGAATAAGCCGGATGAATATTTACAAAAACGCTTCTCCCAGGCCCTGTTTCTGGCAATTGCAAGTGAAAGAGAGTCCAAATTAAATTTTATCTTAGTTTGTAGGGGTGACAGTAATGACTAGCGTAAATTACGAGAATAAAGGTTCAATCTATTATATTGGAGCGTCCGAAAAGTTTCCGAAGGAACTGGAAGGAGTAATCGACCGGGAAATAGAAGATGGACGTTTTATCCGTATCACTCAGAAAATCGATCTTTATCGCTCAGAGCGCCGTGGGGAATTTTCAAAACGCCTTTTCCTGATCGACGAAGGCTTCAGCGCGGAGCGCAAGGAAGCTATTGCCTGCCTGCGGAAAAACTTCCCCGAAGCAAACCTCTGCATGCTGATCAATGACGATCTGTCGTTCCCCTCGATCATCAGCGATTATTTCCAGGAAGGCCTGATCAAGAGCGTGTTGCCGATGAACCTTCGGATCGATCTCTGGTTAGGCGCTATCCGTCTCATGCTCAACGGCGGCCATTATCTGCCGGCTGATGCCATCAAGTACATGGGAATGGAAAGGCCTTACGGCGCAGCCCCGGCCATGCATCAGCGCAGGCACCGCAGCCGTACCAGGAACCGCTTCGGCAAGCTGACGAAACGGGAAACCGAAGTTCTATGCCTCATCTCAGAGGGATATCAGAACAAGAACATCGCCGAAAAATTGTCCCTGTCGGAGCACACCATCAAGCTCCATATTCATCACATCATTTCAAAGCTCGGCGTTTCAAACAGAACGGAAGCAGCCGCGATCTACATTCAGACGGAACAACGACCACCCAACCTAGAGGCCTGAAGATGAGCGCGGCAGATGCGCCCACAATGGCGGACGAATTCCAGACGTTTCTCGCCCTCATGGGTCGGCTGAACTATACGTGGACCAACACGGAGAGCCTGCTGATCCACATGATCGCGGGCCTCGCCGGCGTCACCAAGGAAGTCGCGACGGTGATCTTCCTGACCCTCAACACGTCGCGTGCCCGAATTGATCTGGTCGAACGGTTGGCCAAGCTCGACGCGCAGAAACCGGACTTAAGGGAAGAGGTGCTGAGCCTAACGCGGGACATGCACAAGACGTTGAAATTGAAAAACAAATATAATCACTGCATCTATTCGTTCGACAACGAGGGGCGCAATGCCTCAACCATCCTGATGCGCATCAGCGACCAGAAACACAAGATCGAATACGGCAAGTCCAGCCCGATCAATGCCCGGGAAATCACGCTCGTCAGGGAAACGATCCAGAAGACACAGACGCTGAACAAGTCGCTCTGGGAGTTCTTCAAGCAGCGCAAGTTTCCGGTGTGAGATCATCCCGCGCTACACGCAGCCTCAACAAAAAAGAGGCCGGATCGGTAAACCGAACCGGCCTTTCAGGGGAGGTAACAGGATGTTTGAGCAGGTTCGGATCGCTCTGATCCGGCTGACTGAACTCTGCCCTGGAGCGTGCCGCGTCTAACTGGAAAGATCTTGCATCGCTTCTTGCGTCGAAATCCCCGATTTCAGGCGGTGAAAAGCGACAAGTTCTAGCCGATCCTGGCGGCAATGCTTTTGGTCTTGCAGTAGCTCTTGAGACCTTCGAGACCTTTTTCGCGGCCGAAACCGGATTTCTTGTTGCCACCGAACGGCACCTCGATCCCGCCGGCGAAATACTCGTTGATGTAGATCTGGCCGGCATCGATCTTGCGCGCGAGCTGATGGGCTTTTGCGAAATTCGACGTGTAGATGCCTGCGACCAGGCCGTACTGGCAATCGTTGGCAAGTGCCAAGGCGTGATCGGCATCATCAGCCACCTGCACCGTCAGCACCGGCCCGAAGATTTCCTCCTGCGCCAACTCGTCACGCGCGGCAACGCTGTCGACGATTGTCGGCTCATAGAACCAGCCCTTGCCGGTTTTCGGGTCAGTGGCTATGGCGCCACCCGTCACGATATCAGCGCCGCGCGCCCTTGCGCGGTCGACAAAACCAGCAACCTTCGCAAGATGTTCCACAGAATTGACCGGCCCGACATCCGGGTTGCCAAGACCGTGCCCGAGTGTCAGCGATTTTGTGCGTTTCACCAGTTCCGCAACGAAGTCCGCGTGAATGTTCTTCTCGATCACAAGACGAGATCCGGCGGAACAGATCTGGCCGGCATTCTCGTAGATCGCACCGAGAACACCGGATAGCGCCTGTTCCCGGTCACAATCGCCAAGCACCACCACGGGCGATTTGCCACCAAGCTCCAGCACCACGCGGGTGATCTCGTCAGCTGCCGCCTTCATCACCGATTTGCCCGTCTGGACCGAACCGGTGAACGTGATGTGGTCGACATCCGGATGGGATGTCAGTGGAGCCCCGGTTTCGGCGCCGGTGCCGGTCACGACATTGCACACGCCTGCCGGCAATCCGGCATCATGCAGGATCTTCGCGAGCAGCAGCGCAGTGAACGGCGTCTGTTCGGCAGGCTTGGCCACAACCGTGCAGCCGGCTGCAAGCGCCGGCGCAAATCCGCGCGCAGCGGTGGAGATCGGAAAGTTCCACGGAATGATGTGGGCCGTGACCCCGACCGGCTCGTGAATGGCGTAACCGACATAATTCGGCCCAAGGGGAAAGCTGTCTCCCTGCAGCTTGTCGCAAGCGCCCGCGTAATACTCGAACGTACGAGCCGCACCGCGCACATCGCCTTGAGCTTCCTGCAGTGCCTTGCCGCTGTCCAGCGTTTCGGCAACGGCCAGAAGATCGAGATTTTCCAGGATAAGCTTGGACGCTTGCAGAAGGATCCGGGACCGCTCCACCGGCGCCATGTCTCGCCAGACCGTCTCAAAAGCAACCTTTGACGACTTTACCGCCTGATCGACATCCTCGGCGGTGCCCGCCGTGAAGCGGGCGAAGGCTTCACCCCGGCCCGGATCGAAACTTTCCATGGTGCGGTTATGGGACGGCTGCGTGAAGCTGCCGTCGATGAAATGGCCGAGGGGCAACGCCTTCAGCGTGCCCGTAGCCTGATATTCCGCGATGAGTTCGCTTGCTCCGGACATCTTTAGCCTTCCAGGGAACTGATCTTGTATGTGGATTTCGCCAGCCACTCCGGACTAATCTCGACACCCCACCCCGGCGCATCGGTCACCGTGGCATGCCCGTCGACAATCTCGTATGGCGACGCGGTGAAGAGGCCGTATTGCCAGGGATAATAGTCGGCTTCCTCGATGGAGAATTCGAGATATTTGCCCGCATTCGGGATCGCCCGCAGCAGATGCATGGTGAACAGCGTCACCAGCGACAGGTTGGCCGCATGCGGTGTGCAGGGAATGCCTGCCTCATGCGCCATTTGTGCCACCTTCATGGTGCGGACCATACCACCGAGATAACAGACGTCCGGCTGAATGATATCGACAACTCGTTCATCGATCATCCGCTGCCAGTCCACCAGAGAGCAATCCTGCTCCCCCCCTGTCACATCGATGTCGAGAGCATCTGTCACTTGCCTGGTCTGGTCGTAATGCCAGTAGGGGCAAGGCTCCTCGTAATGGGAAATGCCGTTGGCTTCCAGGAATCGGCCGATCTCGATGGCCTTGGCTGGCGAATAGCAGGAGTTGGCATCGACCAGCAGTGCGGTGTCGTCACCAAAGGCCTTGCGCATGGTCGGCACGATTTCTTCCGTCCGGCCCGGCCATTCGTCCTGGTCGCGGCCGCATTCGGCACCGATCCGGAACTTGAAGGCGTCGAAGCCGTAAAGGTCCTGCTGCTTCTTGAGGCGATCCGCTTCGTCTTTCGCCGTGATGTCACGCTTCATCGACGACCCGTAGGCCCGCACCTTGCCCGGCGTTCCGCCGAGCAGTTCGCACACCGGCTTGCCTTCCAGCTTGCCGCGAAGGTCGAACAGGGCAGTGTCCAGCCCCCCCATCGCCCGGCGCAGATAGGAGCCGGGAAACTTGTGCTCCCGTTCCGGGATGATCTCCATCAGGTGTTCAATGTCGAAAGCGTCTTCGCCCAGCGCATAAGGTGCAACCTGACGGTGGACGATCTCCGCGGTGATATCCGCGTAGTAAGGCGCTACCTGCCCCCATCCGGTCGCACCGTTTTCGGCGGTTGCACGAACGAAGCAGACAAACTCATTGGTAAATGTTTCTATTGATTGTATTTTCATTGTCTTATCCGGTCCTCGGACGGACGGTCCCGATGGATTGGGGTTGGCTCATGAACCGACCCTTATCCAGAATTGGACTTGATAGAAGGTCCGTTTTGCGCAAACTCTCATACCAATTTGGGAGAATGCGATGAAACGGCATGCCGGCGCTGTGCTCTCGTCGATCAAGATCGACAAGACGGCCGAAAAGAAAATTTCGATCCAGCTCTACATGGCCCTGCGCGACCTGCTGCTGACGGGGGCATTGACCCCGGGTGACCGGATGCCGGCCACACGCACCCTGGCGCAGGAGATCGGCGTCTCCCGCACGACGGTAATCGATGCGACCGACCGCCTGATTTCCGAGGGTCTTCTGGAGGCAAGGGTAGGCGCTGGCACGTTCGTGAGTGAAGCGCTGAACGCCCGCCTTGCACCGAAGCCGTCACAGGAGGCCAGCGACATCACCCCCGTCGTGCCGCGCCTTTCCCACGCGACCCGGCATGCCATCCCGGACTTCACCTTGCGCTCGCGCCTGCCGCACAAATCGCAGGCCTTCGTCACAGCACTGCCGGCGCTCGACGCCTTTCCGATGGCGCAATGGGCAAAACTCTCCGCACGGCACTGGCGCAAGGACCGCGACCACATTGCCGGCTACGGCGAACCCTTCGGCTACATGCCGCTGCGCCGGGCGATTGCCCGTCAGCTCAATGCCTCCCGCGGAATCAAGTGCGACCCCGAACAGATATTCATCACCAACGGCGCCCAGCGCGCATTTTCCCTGGTCGGCGGCATGCTGGTCAACCCAGGCGAGCCGATCTGGTTTGAAAATCCTGGTGCAATTGGTGCGCGCAACGCTTTTGTTGCCATTGGCGCAAGGCCAATTCCCGTCGCCGTTGACGAGGAAGGCCTTTGCATCGAGGACGGCCTTGCCAAGGCGCCCTACTTTCGGCTCGCCTTCGTAACGCCATCGCACCAGCAACCGCTTGGCCACGTCATGAGCCTTTCCCGCCGCCTGGCGCTTCTGACAGCCGCCAATGAAGCCGACGCCATGATCGTGGAGGACGACTACGACGGCGAGTTCTATTTCGGAGACCAGCCACCACCAACACTCAAGAGCATCGATACCCACGGCCGGGTAATCTATGTCGGCACCTTCTCCAAATCCCTGTTTCCGGCCCTCAGGCTCGGCTTCGTTCTGGTGCCGGAAGGCCTGGTGGAAAGCTTCGAACGGGTCTGCCTGACCTGGCTTGCCGGTGTTCCGACCGTCACCCAGGCGATCGTTGCAGAATTCATGGATGAAGGCATGTTCGCAACCCACATCCGCACCATGCGCCAACTCTACAAGCACCGTCACGATACCTTGATGGCAGAAAGCGCCAGTCTTGCAGGAGACATCGACCTGCAGCCAACCAGCAGCGGCTTTCACGCTGTCGGCCTTTTGTCGAACCGATACGACGAAGACAGGATCGTCGCTGAAGCGGCCAAACACGGCATCACCACCGCCCCCCTGTCTCGCTACGCTCTTGGCCGGATACCGCAGCGCGGCATTGTCCTCGGCTTCGGCAGCTCTGCGCAGGATGACATCCGCAAAGGCATGAAGGTTCTCAAGAAAATCCTGCCTGTTTGCTGCACCAGCTAAGGTGCACCCTCGGTCAATTGGACTGCTAAATTATCTGCAATGGATATATTTGGCAGGCCAATTCCAACCTAGGCTTTTTTCCGGTTAGTACGCTGAGTGCATTCAGGAGGACGTCATGCATTTGAAAACAACACTAACCGGCCTGTTGGCCGCAACCATGCTTGCCGGTGCCGGCTCTGCCCAGGCAGAGACCCTGCGCCTGTTGACCTGGGGGTCTTACGCTCCCGACGAACTGGTCCAAAAATTTGAAGAAGAATATCCGGACATTGATGTTGAAGTCACCTTCTCCAACAACGAGGAAATGATTGCCAAGCTGCGCGCCACTGGTGGTGCCGGCTTCGACCTTGCCCAGCCAAGCCACGACCGCATCTACGCGGCCCAGCTGGAATATGACATCTACAAGCCGCTGGATCTCTCAAAGATCGACACCGGTGCGATGGAAGCCAAGCTGCTTGACGGCGTGAAGGCAAACACCACGATCGAGGGTGAAGTCTACGCGGTTCCCCACCAGTGGGGCACATCCGGCCTGATGGCCGACAAGACAAAGGCTCCAGACCTTTCGAGCTGGGCCGACTTGTGCGACCCGGCCTACAAGGGCAAGACCTCGATGCGCCTGAAGCGCACGATCCTGCTCGGCACGGCCTTCTCGATGGGCGAAGATCCGTTCGCGGCCTATGCGGACCTTGAGAAATACCAGGGCATCCTGGACAAGGTCGCCGACAAGCTGATCGAGTGCAAGGACAACATCAAGGCTTACTGGAAAGGCGGCGACGACCTGTCCGCCATGATGCTGTCAGGCGAAATCGTGGCATCCGAAACCTGGGATTCCACCGCCTACAAGCTCTATGACCAGAACCAGAACATCGTCTTCGTTCCGCCGAAGGAAGGCGCACTAGCCTGGATCGACACCTTCGCCCTGCCGCGCAAGGGCAAGGCGGATGATGCCGCCTACAAGTGGATCAACTTCGTGCTGCGGCCGGAAAACGTGACCATCATGTCCGGCAGCACCGGCGCGATTGCCGCGGTCAAGGGTGGTACCGACCTGCTGCCGGAAGACAAGAAGGCAGCCGTCAATGCGGCCTTCACCGCAGCCGACATCGACAATCTCAAGTTCTTTGCCAACATTCCTCCCGGCGTGGAAGACATGGAAGGCAAGACCCTCGAGAAGATCAAGGCAGCCACAGGCGGCTGATCAGGTTCAGGGCTGCCGGAACCATTCCGGCAGCCCTTTCCTTTTTTTGAAAAATCAAAACACCGGAGAGAAGCAACCGGGCACACCCGGCGCTCCAAACCCCGATCCCTTCCAGTTGGCCCGCATTGATGAAACAGACCTCACCCGCCTACGATCTTGAATGCCTCGACCTTGCCAAGAGTTTTGGAGGATTTCGCGCCGTCAAAGGTGTCTCCTTCGAGATCCCGAGCGGTTCGTTCTTCTCCATTCTCGGTCCGTCGGGCTGTGGCAAGACAACCCTGATGCGCATGATCGCGGGTTTCGAGGACCCGACCTCCGGCGACATCAAGATCAAGGGCAAGTCGGTACTCGGCGTGCCGCCCAACCGGCGCAACGTCAAGATGGTGTTCCAGCATCTGGCGCTGTTCCCGATGATGAACGTCTACGAGAACATTGCCTATGGCCTCAGGTGCGCAGGCGTGGGCAATGCGGAAATAAAGCGCAAGGTCCAGGACGTACTGGAGCGGATCGCCCTGCCCGATGTTGGCGAGCGGGAAATCCACCAGTTGTCCGGCGGCCAGAAACAGCGCATCGCCATTGCTCGCTGCATGGTGCTCGATCCGGATGTACTCTTGCTCGATGAACCGCTCGGCGCGCTCGATCTGAAGCTGCGCGAAGCGATGAAGATCGAGTTGAAACTTTTGCAGCACCAGTTCAACACGACCTTTATCTACATCACCCACGATCAGTCGGAAGCACTGGTGATGTCCGATAACGTCGCCATCATGAACCAGGGCATTTTCGAACAGATCGGCACGCCGCAGGATCTCTATCATCACCCCAAGACCGCCTTCGTCGCCGGCTTTGTTGGCGACAGCAACCGCTGGTCCGGCACGGTGAAATCCGCAGACGGCACGGGTGGCAAGGTGGAAACGGATCAGGGGCTTTCGATGAGTTTCAGTGCCGGCGCGGATCAGACCATTCGTGATGGCGACAAGGTGGAGATTTTCGTGCGGCCGGAATTCATCCGCACGGTGCGCGCATCCGAAGCGGACCAGGCTGTGACAGAAGGCGACAACCAGATGAGCGGTGTCATCGACAGCCTGCTCTTCAACGGTGCCAACAGCCGTGTGCTCGTACGGACCGGCAGCGGCGAGCTTATCGAGTCCGATGTGACGGTAACCGGCAACAACGACCTGAAACCCGGAGAAGACGTGCGCCTGATCTGGTCGTCCCGGCAAGCCATGTGTTTTGCCCGCGCGGAGAGCGCATGATGCAGAACAAGGATATCAAACGGCTGTCGCTGATCCTGCTGTTTTCGCCTTTCGCGCTCTGGATCCTGCTGCTGATCATTCTGCCGCACATCGGCATGGTGCTCCTCTCCTTCCGCGAGAAAGTGGCGCCGCGCGTCTATGAATACAGCTTCGCCAACTATCTGGATTTCATCAACGAACCGATCTACTGGAACACGCTTCTGCGAACCGGGTCCATGTCCCTGCTGGTCACAGCACTGGCGCTGCTGATCGGCTTTCCCATTGCCTACTACATCGCCAAGATCGCCGGCCCCAGGGCGCGCGGTGGTCTGTTCCTGCTCTGCCTGATCCCGCTCTGGGTCAGCGACCTGATCCGTTCCTTCGGCTGGATCCTGCTGTTGCGCGAAACCGGTGTGATTTCGAATTTCCTGCTCTGGACCGGACTGGTCGGCCAGCCTGTCGAATTTCTCTACAACGACATCGCGGTCATCATCGGCCTTGTCTACACCGTGATCCTGTTCATGATCGTGCCACTGGTTTCGACGCTGGACGGCATGGACAATTCAATGATCGAGGCCGGGTACAATCTGGGCGGCAACGGCTTCACCGTATTGCGCCGGATCATCATTCCCTACGCGATGCCGGGCATCGTGGCCGGCTGTATCGTCACCTTCATGCTGACGGCAGGTTCCTACCTGACGCCGATCCTGCTCGGCGGCAAGAATTCGAGCTGGTTCACAGAACAGATCTACAATCAGTTCATCACCCGCTTCAACTGGGAGGGAGGCGCGGCCTTCGGCATGCTGCTCCTGCTGTTCACCTCCGTCGTGATCTGGCTCGGCCTGAAACTCTCCGGTCAGACCCTCGCCAACACCGTGGCAAAGAGCTGAGGAGGACAGACGATGCTTGCGCAAAAGAACTCCTCTCCGTTCCTGATGGGCTACCGGCTCTATGTCGTTGCCTTCTTCATCTTCCTGGCAGCGCCACTGATTTCAGCCGGAGCCTTCGCCTTCAACGACAGCCTGTTCCCGGCACTGCCCTGGCAAGGTTTCACGCTGGACTGGTTCTTCAGCGACACCGAACCAAAACTCGGCATGTTCCATGACCGGCGTTTGCTGCAGGGGCTTTATTATTCCTTCGTCATCGCAATCTTCGTGGCGGCGCTCTCCGTCTTCGTCGGCACGACCAATGCGTTCCTGTTCGTGCGCGGCGAGTTTCCGGGCAAGAACTTCTTCTACATTCTCATGGTGGTACCGCTGGTGATCCCGGGTGTCATCCTCGGCATCTCCATCCTGGTCCTGGCCAGCGACACCGCGAACTACATGGAAAACAGGTTCGATCTGGAGCTTGAGTTCCTGAGGCCAGGCCTTCTGCTTGTCGTGTTCGGGCAGTTTTCCTTCATCACCACCATCACCTCGCTGGTGATCACAGCCCGGCTGAAGAAATTCGACGCCACGATGGAAGAAGCCGCCTTCAACCTGGGGGCAAGCCGGGTCCGCGTGTTGCGCACCGTCACGCTGCCCTTCCTGCGTCCGGCTATGATCGCGGCCGGCATCGTTGCGTTCCTGGTCTCGTTCGAGAACTTCAACACCACGCTATTTCTTGTCGGCTCGGAAGCGCCGCTGACGATCACCATGTATGACCGGATGGCAAAGGTCGGCTCGACGCCGGTCCTAAATGCCGTCTCCTTCGTGCTCATGGTCGGGTCCGGACTGCTTGCGCTGCTATCAATTGCCATCCAGCGCGACAAGACCTCTCAATAGGAGCATTCATGGCGGAGTTCGACTTTGTCATCGTCGGCGCGGGCTCGGCAGGCTCGGTGCTTGCCGACCGGTTGTCGGAAGACGGCAAATACACCGTCTGCCTTCTGGAGGCGGGCGGCTCGGATCTCAATTTCTGGATCTGGATGCCGATCGGCTACGGCAAGGCTTTCTATAACCGGAACATCAACTGGATGTACCACACCGAGGCGGATCCGGGGCTCAACGACCGCTCCGGCTACTGGCCGCGCGGCAAGGTGCTGGGCGGGTCCAGCTCGATCAATGCCATGGTCTATATCCGCGGTCAGCATGCGGATTTCGAGGACTGGAAGGCCCTCGGCAACACCGGCTGGGGCTGGCAGGACGTTCTGCCCTATTTCAAGCGCTCGGAAACCAATTGCAACGGTGCCGACGACTATCGCGGCGGGAATGGCCCGCTTTATGTCTCCTCCATGGACAAGGACGTCCACCCGCTGTGTCAAAACTTCCTGGCAGCCAGCGAGGAAGCCGGCTTCAGCCGCAACCCGGATTTCAATGGCAGAAGCCAGGAAGGTGTCGGCCTCTACCAGATAACCGCGAAAAACGGGTTCCGCATGTCGACGGCCCGCGCCTATCTTTCACGCGCGAAAAAACGCCAGAATGTCTCCATCCTGACCAACGCACACACGACCCGGCTGATCCTTGAAAACGGACGGGCGACCGGTGTCGTCTACAGCCGAGGCGGCACCGAGCAGACCGTGAAGGCCCGCCGGGAAGTGATCCTCAGTGCAGGTGCCGTCAACTCGCCGCAAATCCTCATGCTGTCCGGCATTGGTGATGGCGCGGAACTGCAGGCCAAGGGCATCACCCCCACCTTGCACAGTCCTGCTGTCGGCAAGAACCTTCAGGACCATCTTGGCCTCGACTATCTCTACCGGTCCAAAGTGCCGACGCTGAACCAGCAGCTTTATCCCTGGTGGGGCAAGCTCGCCCAGGGCATCCGCTATGTCCTGACCCGCAGTGGTCCGCTGTCGCTCAGTGTCAATCAGGCTGGTGGTTTCGTCAGAAGCAATCCGGATTGTGAACGGCCGAACATCCAGCTTTACTTCTCGCCCGTCAGCTACACCAAGGCGCCGAAGGGGAAACGTCCGCTGATGAACCCGGACCCTTTCCCCGGTTTCCTCCTCGGCTTCCAGCCGACGCGGCCAACCAGCCGCGGCCATATCTGCCTGCGCTCCACCGATCCGTTCGACATGCCTGAGATCCACCCGAACTCGCTCAGCACCAACCGCGATCTCACGGAGATGATCGAAGGCAGCAAGCTGATGCGCAAGATCGCCGAAAGTCCTGCCATGCAATCGGTTATCGCCGAAGAGATCACGCCCGGCCCGAGTGTCCAGACCGACGAGGACATGCTGGCGGATGTCCGCAGCCGATGCTCCACCGTCTTCCACCCTGTCAGCACCTGCCGCATGGGACCGGAAGCGGGCGAAAACGTCGTCGACACACGCCTACGGGTTTACGGGGTCGAAGGGCTTCGGGTTGTCGATGCCTCGATTTTCCCGACGGTCACGTCCGGCAACACCAATGCACCTGCGATCATGGTCGGCGAAAAAGGCGCGGACCTTATCCTGGAAGACACGCGAGCGGCGTAAGGCACGTAATGACTCAGGCTCTTTTTGCGGACAACTACAAGACGACACCATACTGGCAGGATATCGCCCCCAAAATCGCACTGCCGGCTACCGGTTTGCCGGCAGAGGTCGATGTGCTGGTGGTTGGCGGTGGCTACACCGGCCTGAACGCCGCACTGCAGACCGCCCGTGAAGGCCTCGACACGCTGGTTCTCGACGCGGAAGATCCGGGTTGGGGCTGCAGCATGCGCAATGGCGGCCAGCTTTCGACCAGCCTCAAGCCGTCCTTCTCCAACCTGGCGGGTCGCTATGGCAGGGAGCTCGCCACCCAGCTTTGCCTGGAAGGCCAGGCATCTCTCGACTACATGCACGCACTTTCAAGGGAAGATGGACTGGAGATGGGCCTACGGGAAACCGGCCGCTTCCACGGCGCCCACAAGCCCCATCTTTACGAAAGCCTTGCCAGAGACTGTGCCGCCGGACACCCCGTATGGAAGACCGATGCCTTCATGGTGCCGAAAAGCGACATGGCACGAGAGCTTGGGACCGACGCCTATCATGGCGGCATCGTCAATCCGCGTCATTGCAGCATCGATGTCAGCAAGTACCATCCTTCACTTTTGAACAAGGTGCTGGCGGAAGGCGCGATGGTGCGCGGCAAGTGCCGGGTGGTGTCGCTTGAACGCGAGACGTCAGGCTTCAAGGTCCTGACAAGCGACGGCTCCCTCAAGGCAGGCAAGATCATTCTGGCGACCAATGGTTACTCAGGCCCCCTGTCGCCCTGGCTTCAGCGGCGGCTGATCCCGATCGGCTCCTACGTGATCGCGACGGAAGAAATCCCGAGTGAAACGATCGACCGGCTGTTTCCGACGGACCGGGTCCTCTCCGACACCAGAAAACTGGTCTATTACTACCGGCTGTCCCCCGACCGGAAGCGCGTGCTGTTTGGCGGCCGGGTCTCCTTGAGCGAAACGGACCCGCGCAACAGCGCACTCAAGCTCCACCGCGATTTGACAGCCCTCTTTCCGGAACTTGGCTCCGTACGGATCAGCCACGCCTGGATGGGGTTTGTCGGCTACACCTTCGACACGCTCGCCCATGCTGGCGAAGACAACGGCCTGTTTCACGCGGGCGGCTATTGCGGGTCCGGGGTAGGTATGGCGAGTTATCTCGGCATGCGTATGGGCCAGAAAGCTGCCGGCCGTGAAAAATCACTCTCCGCGTTCGAGAAGATCCCCTTCCCGACCCGGCCGCTATATCAGGGAAATCCGTGGTTCCTGGCACCATCGGTGCTGGTCTACCGGCTGCGGGACAGGTTCGGCATCTGATTGGGGTCAGCCTCTCGGTGGATGGCCTTCTTGCGCTTCACCCCTTGCCGGCATTTCATACCTAAGACTGGGCGGGCGCCGGCACATCGGCAAGCAGGCGCACCAGCCAGTCGACAAAAACGCGAACCTTGTTCGAAAGGTGCCGGTTGGGCGGGTAGACGATATAAAGCGGAATGGTGTCGGCGGACCATTCCGTCAGCAGTGGCACGAGATCCCCGCGCTTCAGCTCTTCCCGCACCATGAAGTCAGGCAGCTGCGCAATGCCGTGCCCGGCAACAGCCGCCGCCACATAGCTGCGGGCATCGTTGACCGAGCAATGATAGCGTCCGTCGACCAGAATTTCCTCACCGTCCTTGCGGAAGGTGAACGGGTGCGTACGTCCGGTGGCGGCAACGAAATAGTTGACGCAATAGTGGTTCGCCTTCACGTCTGCCGGGCTTTCCGGTGTACCTGCCCGCTCCAGATAGGACGCTGCCGCGCAAGTGGTCAGGCCGACCTCCGCCACCCGCCGTGCAATCAGCGACTGATCAGCCGGCGCACCACCGCGCAAGGCACAATCGACATTCTCTGCCAGGTAGTCGACTGTCCTGTCACCGATCCCGAGGTCGATCCGGATGTCCGGATATTTTTCGTAAAAACCTCCAAGCTCCGGTATCACGAACCAGTCGGCAAAGGCCCCTGACATTTCCACGCGCAGTCGCCCACCCGGATTGCTCTGGGCCTGGGACAGGCTGGCATCAAGTTCGTCGACCTCCGAAACGATCTGAACGGCCCGCTCATAATAAAGCGCGCCGTCCGTCGTCACGATCACGCGCCGCGTTGTCCGGTTGAGCAATTTGGTCTGCAGATGTTTCTCGAGATTCTGGATCAGGTTGGTAACCGTTGCCTTCGGCATCTGAAGGGAATCGGAGGCTCGGGTGAAATTTCCTGTTTCAACCACCCTCACAAAGGCGCGCATGGCGGAGAGTTGATCCATTTCTGGGCGTCCTGATCAAAAAATAGGCTTATTATTCGAAAATTCGAATAGTGAAACCAATAATACACCCCTTATTCCAGAGTTGGAACAACAATACCTATCGGACATGCAAGAGAGCTGGTGTACCCAGTTCTCCCTCAACCAATGGACACGAAACGGCGCTGAAAATGACGGTGCAGATCAAGGACATGACACTCGACAAGGTGGCCATCGGCCCCGTGGCGGCACGTGTCTACCAGGGTGCCGAATACAGCAAGTCGCCACCAGTCCTGATCTATTTTCATGGCGGCGCTTTTCAAGGCACCGTCCCGCAGGAAAGCGAGTTTGCGCATCTCATTGCCGAAACCGGCGCCATCGTGGTGATGCCGGATTACAATGTACCGCTTGGCAGCGTCTTTCCGAAGCCGCTGGAAACGGGTTTTTCGATCTTCTCCTATCTGGCGAAAAAGCGCGCCGGCCTTGGGAACCGGAAATCCCTGCTTCTTGTCGGCGGCGTCGAGGCTGGCGGCAACATCGCCGCAGCGGTCGCGCTGAAGGCACGGGATCATTTCGCCGATGAACTTGACGGACAGATCCTGCTGTCACCTCTGCTTGATCCTTTCATGGGCTCTGCATCGTTCCAGAAAGCTGGCGAGTTCGGCATGAAGGACATCTGGGCCGACGGCTGGAGCCACTATCTCAGCACCGGCATGTGCCACCCCTATGCGGCCCCATGCATGTGCTCACGCCTGACCGGCGTTGCCCCGGCGCTCGTTCTGTCTTCTCAGGATGATCCGCTCAAGGACGAAACACTCGGCTTTGCGACCTGCCTGAAAAATGCAGGCGTTGAAGTTCACCAGCATGTTCTCCCCGCCGGGACAGGCTGGCCATCACTCTACGGCGGAAAGACGGACGAGACCCCATCCTGGCAAGAAACCGTAAGCACGCAATTTTCCGGTTTCGTGCAGTCCGTCAGCGTCCACTGATTTGATATCCAAACCCTTCTGAAGGTTGTGTTTTCAGCAGGGTTTCCAAGGAGAGACCAATGACATCAAGAAGCAAGCGCTGGGCCCTGACGGGCGCCAGTCTGGCAGTTGCTGTCTCTGTTTCAGCCGCTGTCCTCATCATGAACCTTCCGGCAAGCAGCCCTGCAACGGCCGCAGGCGGTACTGTCGCCATCCCGGCGGTGCCGGTGACCGTTGCCGAGGTCAAGTCCCGCGAAATAACCGTGTGGGAAGATTTCTCCGGCAGGCTCGAAGCCGTTGACCGGGTGCAGATCCGCTCCCGTGTGGCCGGCTCCATTCAATCCGTCGATTTCCGTGAAGGCGCATTGGTGGAAGCAGGTGACCTGCTCTTCACCATTGACCCGGCTCCCTACGAGGCCGCCGTCGCTCAAAGGGAAGGTCAGGTTGAACTTGCGCAAACACAGCTCAACCTCGCCAAGCTGGAACTGGATCGTGGCAACAAGCTGATCGAAAACCGGACCATCTCCCAAAGCGTCCTCGACCAGCGCCGCAACACCTACGCCGAAGCACAGGCCAACCTCAGAACCGTCAAGGCAGCTCTCAGGTCGGCCAAGCTGGAACTTGGTTACACCAAGGTGCTGGCACCCGTGTCGGGTCGTGTCGGCAAGATCGAGATCACCGTCGGCAATCTCGTTGCCGCGGGCTCCGCATCGCCGGCATTGACAACCCTTGTCTCTGTCGATCCGATCTATGCAAGCTTCAACGCAAGTGAAGACCTGGTCTCGCGGGTTCTGGCCGAGTTGCCGCAGACAGATGCTGCGGTGCCGCCACTGGACATGATCCCCGTCGAAATCGAAACCTCGTCAACTGCCGGGCACCCGGTGAAGGGCAAGCTGCAACTGGTCGATAACCAGGTTGACGCCGTCAGCGGCACCATTGGGGTCAGGGCGGTCTTCGACAATCCGGGCGGCAGGCTGATCCCGGGCCAGTTCGTGCGCATCCGCATGGGTGAGCCAAGGCCGGAACAGAAGGTCCTGATCAGCGAACGCGCCATCGGCACCGACCAGGACAAGAAATATGTCTATGTCGTCGGTGACGACAACAAGGTGGCCTACAGGCCGATCAACCTTGGCAGGACCGCGGAAGGTGCACGTATCGTCGACAGCGGCCTCGAACCGGGTGAACGGATCGTCGTCAACGGCCTGCAACGAATCCGCTCTGGTGCACTTGTCGATCCTCAGCTCGAAAACGACGTTGCCGCTGCAAACTGAGTGAACAGGTGGAGCGCAAGGCGCTCCACCTCCCCTCTTCAACAATTCAAGTCATGATTGCCGGTGGCGCCGCCACCGGCCGGGGACGTGTTGTCCCGATTTCCGACCGGAAAGGGCCTGGATATGAATATCTCGAGATTCTTCGTCGACCGCCCGGTCTTTGCCGGTGTGCTGTCTGTCCTCATCCTCATCGCCGGCCTGATCGGCCTGCGGGCGCTGCCGATCTCCGAATACCCCGAGGTGGTGCCGCCATCGATCGTCGTGCGCGCCGCCTATCCGGGGGCGAACCCGAAGGTCATTGCCGAGACGGTGGCAACGCCGCTGGAAGAACAGATCAACGGTGTCGAGGGCATGCTCTACATGTCCAGCCAGGCGACCTCTGACGGCGTCATGACACTCACGGTCACGTTCGAGCTCGGCACTGATCCCGATCAGGCCCAGCAGCTTGTCCAGAACCGCGTTTCGCAAGCCGAACCCCGTCTTCCGGCGGAAGTGCGAAGCCTTGGCATAACCACGGTGAAAAGTTCTCCCGATCTGATGATGGTCGTGAACCTGACTTCGCCGGACAATCGCTACGACATCACCTACCTGCGCAACTATGCCGTCCTCAACATCAAGGACCGGCTGGCCCGCCTGCAGGGTGTCGGTCAGGTGCAGGTGTTCGGCTCCGGCGATTACTCCATGCGTGTGTGGGTCGACCCGCAAAAGGCGGCCGGCCATAACCTGGCAGCCAGCGACATCACCAACGCCATCCGCCAACAGAACGTGCAGGCCGCGGCCGGCATAATCGGCGCTTCGCCAAACCTGAAGGGTGTCGACGTTCAGCTCAGCGTCAATGCGCAAGGTCGTCTTCAGACGCCGGAAGAGTTCGGCAACATCATTGTCCGCACCGGTGAAAACGGTGAGGTCACCCGGTTGCGCGACGTTGCCCGGATCGAGCTTGGTGCAGCCGATTATTCCCTGCGCTCCCTGCTCGACGGCAAACCGGCCGTCGCCATTCCTGTGTTCCAGGCACCTGGCTCCAACGCTATTGCGATCTCCGACGCAGTGGTCGAGACCATGAACGACCTTCAGGTCGCCATGCCTGACGGCGTCAAATACGAGATCGTCTACGACACCACAAAGTTTGTGCGATCCTCCATCGAGAAGGTGGTCGACACGCTGCTGGAAGCCGTGGTGCTTGTGGTCCTCGTCGTGATTCTGTTCCTGCAGACATGGCGCGCATCGATCATTCCGCTGATCGCCGTTCCCGTGTCGATCATCGGTACCTTCGGCGTCATGTATGTCTTCGGCTTTTCCATCAACGCTCTCAGCCTCTTCGGGCTGGTTCTCGCCATCGGCATCGTGGTCGATGACGCGATCGTGGTCGTTGAAAACGTCGAACGAAACATCGAAAACGGGCTGAACCCGCGCCAGGCAACCTACAAGGCCATGAAGGAAGTCTCCGGACCCATCATCGCCATCGCACTGGTGCTTGTGGCGGTGTTTGTCCCGCTGGCCTTCATCACCGGCCTTTCGGGTCAGTTCTATCGCCAGTTCGCACTGACGATCGCAATCTCGACTGTCATCTCCGCCATCAACTCGCTCACTCTGTCCCCGGCCCTGGCCGCCCTTCTCCTGAAGGATCACCATGCGCCCAAGGACTGGCTGACACGCTCGATGGACTTCCTGTTCGGCTGGTTCTTCAAGGGCTACAACCGGGCCTTCGGCGCCGGTTCCAACGCCTATGGCAAGAGCGTCGGCGGCCTGTTGTCCCGCAAGACCATCGTCATGGTGGTCTACATGGCACTTGCAGGGGCAACCTACAGCCTCTTCACAACAGTCCCCGGTGGCTTCGTGCCGGCACAGGACAAACAGTATCTGATCGGCTTTGCCCAGCTCCCCGACGCTGCCACGCTGGACCGGACCGAAGACGTCATCCGCCGGATGAGCGAGATCGCCATGGAGCAGGAAGGTGTCGAACACGCCATCGCCTTCCCGGGCCTGTCGATCAACGGCTTCACCAACTCTTCCAACGCGGGCATCGTCTTCGCCACCCTGACGGATTTCGAGGAACGCAAGTCTCCGGAATTGTCCGGCGACGCCATAGCGATGCAGCTGAACCAGAAGTTCGGCACGATCCAGGACGCGTTTATCGCCATGTTCTCGCCGCCGCCTGTTCAGGGCCTTGGCACCACCGGCGGGTTCAAACTGCAGATCGAGGACCGGGCCGGTCTCGGCTATCAGGCACTCGACGCGGCCAACAAGGCCTTCCTGGCCAAGGCCTATCAGACGCCGGAACTGGCTGGACTGTTCTCCAGTTTCCAGATCAATGTACCCCAGCTTTATGCGGATCTTGATCGCACCAAGGCGGAACAGCTCGGCGTATCTGTAACGGATATATTCGAGACGCTGCAGATCTATCTGGGTTCACTGTATGTCAACGACTTCAATGCTTTCGGCCGTACCTACAGTGTCCGGGTGCAGGCGGACGCCCAGTACCGGGCGCATGCCGACGATATCGGCAAGTTGAAGGTCCGCTCTGCCACCGGCCAGATGATCCCGCTTTCCGCCCTGTTGAAGGTCGAGGCCACCACCGGGCCGGAACGGGCAACCCGCTACAACGGTTTCCTTGCGGCTGACATCAATGGCGGCCCGGCTCCCGGGTTTTCCTCCGGCCAGGCCCAGGCAGCGGTCGAGCGGATCGCGGAGGAAACCCTGCCCAAAGGCATCGCCTTCGAGTGGACAGACCTGACCTACCAGCAGATCCTTGCCGGCAGCTCCGGGTTCCTGGTCTTTCCTCTGGCCCTGCTTCTGGTCTACCTGGTGCTTGCCGCCCAGTATGAAAGCCTGATGCTTCCGGTGGCGATCGTGATGATCGTACCGATGGGTGTCCTTGCCGCCCTGACGGGCGTCTGGCTGACCCATGGCGACAACAACATCTTCACCCAGATCGGGTTGGTGGTGCTGGTCGGGCTTTCGGCGAAAAACGCGATCCTCATCGTGGAATTCGCGAGGGAACTGGAATTTGAAGGCCGCACGCCGGTTGAAGCGGCAGTCGAAGCCAGCCGGTTACGTCTGCGCCCGATCCTGATGACCTCGATGGCCTTCATCATGGGTGTGGTTCCGCTTGTGCTTTCCACCGGTGCCGGTGCGGAAATGCGAGCCGCGATGGGCATCGCGGTCTTCTCCGGCATGATCGGCGTGACCTTCTTCGGGATCTTCATGACGCCGGTGTTCTACGTGCTGGTCCGAAAGCTCTCGGGCAATCGCCCGCTTGCGCAACACGAGGAACCAGCAGAGCAGCCGCAAGCGCAGAACACGGCCGCTTGAACCTGGAACAAATGACAAGAAAAACGCCCTGGAAGCATTCGTTTCCAGGGCGTTTTGCACTTGGGCAAGGCCTTCTCCTGCGCGGATAAAGCGATCAGCTGGCGTCGGTGTCGGTCGCACGCACGCTCCATCCGATCAAGGTAAGATCTGAACGCCTCCCTCGATACCCCGTCACGCAAGGTCGCTGCACTGCCTCCCACATCCCTGGGCTGCAATGCCGGCTACAACACCCAAATTGCGGGTTCCCGCAAATGGATTGCGTGAATTGACCTGTCATATTTGGTTTCTGGCCGCGTAACGTGACGTGCCTGGCGTTGGCTAGCCAACTTGTGGCGATGTATGTGGGAGGAAAACATGCAATCGAATAATTATCACGAAGACACGAAAGCGATGCGCGGCGGTGTGCAATTTCAACACCTTGCAGCACGCATCAAACAAACTGTGACTGTGGAAGGAAGTTTTGCGCGTCTGTCGTCACTGAAGACCGGAATTCTAACAAGCTTGTTTGCCCTGTCGGTCTTTTCAGCACCGACCGCAGCAACGGCCGCCGACTACAACTGGACCTTCCAGACCTCGGAAACGGCTGGTGAGCCCGGCTTCATCAACAAGCAGAAGTGGGCTGAAAACGTTGAGAAAATGTCCGGCGGACGGATCGAGATCGAGATTTTGCCGATTGGTGCCGTCGTCCCGCATACCGATACGCTTGATGCCGTTGGCACCGGCATTCTTCAGGGACATCTGACCGATCCGAGCTATTTCGCCGGGAAGGATCCCGCTTTTGCGATGATGGGCAACCTGGTCGGTGCCTGGAGCGATCCGTTCGAATTGATCGGGTTCATGCAATCCGGTGGCGGTCACGAGCTTTACGCCGAACTGGTCGAGCCCTATGGCGTCCATTTCATCGGAGCGGCAGCAACTGAGCCGGAAGCTTTCGTCTCCAGCGTTCCAATCCGCTCCGTGGAAGACCTGAAGGGCGTCAAGATGCGTGCGCCGGAAGGCATGGTCTACGAGATCTTCTCCAAGGCAGGCGCCTCTCCGGTTGCTCTTCCCGGTTCAGAGGTCTTCACGGCTCTCGACAAGGGTGTTGTCCAGGCGGCTGATTATACGGTTTTCGCAACCAACCAGTCGCAAGGCATGAACGACGTTGCCCACTATCCGCTGTATCCGGGCTTTCATTCCCTGCCGCTGATCGACATTTCGATGACCAAATCAATCTGGGATGAACTTCCAGACGACCTGAAGGCCGTCCTGAACGCCTCCGTTGACCAGTTCATATTCGATCACGTTTATTCCGTACGCAAACTCGATGCGGCCGCAGTCGAGGAAGCCAAGGCAAACCCGGAGATCGAAATTGTCAACTGGTCCGGCGACGAGCGAGCGAAGTTCCGCAGGATCGCGCAGCAGGAATGGGAAAACTGGGCCGGCAAGAACGACCTCACCCAACGCTACTACGATGCGGTGGTCGCTTATCTGAAGGGCCGGAACCAGCTCTGATCTGACCAACGTTCCGTTGACGCAGCCGCACCCGGACCGAAAGGTCCGGGTGCGGCCTGACCTTGTTTCTATCTGTCCATAACGGGTGAAACGAGATGCCGGTGCGTGGCCGTCAGCCAAGACTGATTGGCCTTCCCCTATTTCCACAACAGCTTGCCAACTGCGCGACGGGAGAAGAATCCATGCCGGACAATCCGGATGTGAGTGACCTCGAGGAAAATGGCCAGGCGAACCTGCGAACCGGCCTGGACCGGTTCATTGCCGGGTCCGCGAAGCTCTTTGCCTGGGCTATCTTTCTGGCGTTTGCCATCAGCGTATATGAGGTTATCGCCCGCTACGTTTTTGATAGCCCTACGTATTGGGCTCACGAGAGCACGACCTTCCTCATAGCAGCCATCTTCCTGATCGGAGGCCCCGTAGCACTCGCTCGCGACAAGCATATCCGCGTGCGCATGATTTATGACTCGGTTTCGCCTCGTGTGCGTCGATGGCTGGATATCGTCAATTCTTTGATCGCGATGATCTTCTTTGCAGGACTGGGATATGCAGGCGCGACAATGGCCTGGAAGGCTACCCACAGACCCAACGGCGATATCCATCTTGAGGGCACGGGTACGGCGTGGAACCCACCGACACCGGCACTCCTGAAAATCATTATCCTGATCTGCGTTTGCCTGATGTTCGTTCAGACCCTGATGCACCTGATCAAGGCGATCCGCGGCGATGACGCTGCCTACAGCGAACGCGGAGGCAAATGACATGGGCCTCAACGATCTGGGTATTGAATACGGTACAATTCTGCTCGTGGGCAGCATCTTCGTGTTGCTGCTTACGGGTCAGCCTCTCGCCTGGGTGACGGGGCTCGTAGCCTTGGTCTTCACGTTCGGCTGGTTCGGAGGAAATGCGCTGCCACTGGTTACGGCCCGCATCTTTGGCTTCATTACGGAATATTCCCTCGTCGCCATCCCGATGTTCATCCTGATGGCAGCGCTCCTCGACAGATCGGGCATCGCGAAGGACCTCTTCAACGGAATGAGGGTACTTGCCGGACGTTTGCCAGGTGGGGTCGCTGTTCAAACGCTGATCGTCGCCACCCTGATGGCCGCCATGTCCGGCGTCATCGGTGGTGAGATCGTTCTACTGGGAATTCTGGCCTTGCCCCAGATGTTGCGGCTTGGATATGACCGCGACTTATCAATCGGGGTCGTATGCGCCGGCGGGTCTCTCGGAACAATGATGCCGCCCTCCATTGTCCTGATCATTTATGGACTGGTGGCAAGTGTCTCCATTGCCGACCTGTTCGTTGCGGCAGTCACACCTGCCCTGATGCTGCTCGGCTGCTATATCGCTTATGTTCTTGTTCGCTGTTTTCGAAACCCGGATCTTGGGCCACCAATTTCCGCGGAAGAACGTGCTGAAGAAACAATTGGCAGTGCGATCCGATCCCTGATCGCCCCTGTGTTCATCGTGGTAGCGGTTCTGGGTTCCATATATGGAGGCATCGCCTCTATCACCGAAGCAGCTGCACTCGGGGTTTCATCCGTTCTCATCATCGCACTGCTTCGCAGGGAACTTAACGCCCGTATGCTTCAGGACAGTCTGGTCCACACGCTGGAAACCTGCGGCATGATCATCTGGATCGGGATCGCCGCAGCCGTGCTCGTCGGTGTCTACAACCTCATGGGGGGCAACCGCTTCGTCTCCGCGGTCATGCTTGGTCTCGACGCGTCGCCGGTGGCCGTCATTCTGATCATGATGGCTATCCTGCTTGTGCTGGGCATGTTCCTGGACTGGATCGGAATTGCCCTTCTGACGTTGCCGATCTTCGTGCCAATCGTCGTTCAGCTGGGATATGATCCGATCTGGTTCGGGATCCTGTTTGCAGTCAACATGCAGGTCTCCTACCTGACCCCACCGTTTGGACCGGCGGCCTTCTACTTGAAAAGCGTGGCACCACCCGACATTACACTCGGCAACATTTACGGAGCTCTGCTTCCGTTCATCGTGCTGCAGCTCTTTGTTCTCACAATCTTGCTGTTCTTCCCTGGCATCGCAACCTGGATGCTTTGATGCTGCAAAGTAAAGAATACTGGCGTGCCGTATTCCTTCACATGGATACGGCACGCCATTACACATGAAAAACCTTTTGCTTGGGCCGAAATTGGGTCTCGACGCAAATTAGTAACTGCCTTTGAATGTTTGCAAGTTTAAGCAAGTTGGGACAGTTCCTGACGCCTTTTTCTGTCATCCACCTTGGGACGATAGAAATTCACGGTCGTTAATGGGCTCTTGTTGCTGGGAGATACCTGCCCCGCTGCGTCGGGCTTTTGCCCTGCCCCCGCAGTGATGCAACAAAAAACCCGGCGCGCGGCCGGGTTATTTGTTGGTTGCGGGAGCAGGATTTGAACCTGCGACCTTCAGGTTATGAGCCTGACGAGCTACCGGGCTGCTCCATCCCGCGTTGTTTTTTTGTTTGTCCTTTGCGCGCTGCGCGTTTGGTCAAACTGGGTCTGGTCCCTTTTGGGCATACCCTTATGTTTCGGTTTGACCGGAAGACTGCGCTGATATGGGACAAGAGATCCGGAGCGCAGCGGAGGCAAGGCCAAGTGGCCGCCGGCCGGTCGGGCCGCCCCGCGGAGCGCAGCCCGAAGGGCGTTACGCGCGTGAGCGACAGACAAATTGAAGAGGTTTCAAATTGCGATTTGCAGGCCTGGCGGCGACCTACTCTCCCACACCTTAAGATGCAGTACCATTGGCGCTGGGGAGTTTCACGGCCGAGTTCGGGATGGGATCGGGTGGGGGCTCCCCGCTAGGGCCACCAGGCCGGCGAAGCGCAATTTGCGTGAACTGGTCTATATATTTTTTGATGTTTTGGTCGGCCTCGCCTGGGACGAAGGTTCCAGGACATTGGCCCTATGGATCATTTCAAACGCGCTCAAGCAGCCCGAAGGGCGGTAGCGCACTTAAAATGATCTTTTCGATGCGCCAGGGGCGCATCCAAAAGATGAACATTGACTAATGAGAGGATCAAGCCGAACGAGCTATTAGTAAAGCTAAGCTTCATGCGTTGCCGCACTTCCACACGCTTCCTATCGACGTGGTGGTCTTCCACGGCTCTTCAGGGAGAACTGGTTTTGAGGTGGGTTTCCCGCTTAGATGCTTTCAGCGGTTATCCCTTCCGTACATAGCTACCCTGCAATGCGGCTGGCGCCACAACAGGTCCACCAGAGGTACGTCCATCCCGGTCCTCTCGTACTAGGGACAGATCCTCTCAATTCTCCTACACCCACGGCAGATAGGGACCGAACTGTCTCGCGACGTTCTGAACCCAACTCACGTACCACTTTAATTGGCGAACAGCCAAACCCTTGGGACCTGCTCCAGCCCCAGGATGTGATGAGTCGACATCGAGGTGCCAAACAATGCCGTCGATATGGACTCTTGGGCATCATCAGCCTGTTATCCCCGGCGTACCTTTTATCCGTTGAGCGATGGCCCTTCCACGAGGGACCACCGGATCACTATGGCCGTCTTTCGACTCTGCTCGACTTGTCAGTCTCGCAGTCAGGCAGGCTTATGCCATTGCACTCAACGAGCGATTTCCGACCGCTCTGAGCCCACCTTCGCGCGCCTCCGTTACCATTTGGGAGGCGACCGCCCCAGTCAAACTACCCGCCACACACGGTCCCGGATATTGTTGTACCGCGGTTAGATATCCATGACGACAAGGGTGGTATTTCAAGGGTGACTCCACAAGAGCTGGCGCTCCTGCTTCAACGTCTACCACCTATCCTACACATGTCGTGACGAATACCAGTGTGAAGCTGTAGTAAAGGTGCACGGGGTCTTTCCGTCTGACCGCAGGAACCCCGCATCTTCACGGGGAATTCAATTTCACTGAGTCTATGCTGGAGACAGCGGGGAAGTCGTTACGCCATTCGTGCAGGTCGGAACTTACCCGACAAGGAATTTCGCTACCTTAGGACCGTTATAGTTACGGCCGCCGTTTACTGGGGCTTCAATTCGGTGCTTGCACACCTCCTCTTAACCTTCCAGCACCGGGCAGGCGTCAGACCCTATACGTCGCCTTACGGCTTCGCAGAGCCCTGTGTTTTTGATAAACAGTCGCCACCCCCTGGTCTGTGCCACCCCACAACGGTTGCCCGTCGTGAGGTCTCCCTTCTCGCGAACTTACGGGAGCATTTTGCCGAGTTCCTTCAGCATAGTTCTCTCAAGCGCCTTGGTATTCTCTACCAGTCCACCTGTGTCGGTTTCGGGTACGGTTTATACGGTGGAGCTATTTCCTGGAACACCTTCGCTGCACCCCCAATCCAATAAGGAGATACAACACACGGCATCCGTCACTACCACCAAGCTGCAGAATATTAACTGCATTCCCATCGACTACGCCTTTCGGCCTCGCCTTAGGGGCCGGCTAACCCTGCGCCGATTAGCGTTGCGCAGGAACCCTTGGACTTTCGGCGAGCGGGTCTCTCACCCGCTTTATCGTTACTCATGTCAGCATTCGCACTTCTGATATCTCCAGGAGCCCTCACGGGTCCCCCTTCGCAGACTTACAGAACGCTCCGCTACCGCGCATCATAAGATGCACCCGCAGTTTCGGTGTATGGCTTGAGCCCCGGTACATTTTCGGCGCGGAACCCCTTATTTAGACCAGTGAGCTGTTACGCTTTCTTTAAATGATGGCTGCTTCTAAGCCAACATCCTGGTTGTTTTGGGAGTTCTACATCCTTTCCCACTTAGCCATAACTTAGGGACCTTAACTGGCGGTCAGGGTTGTTTCCCTCTCCACAATGGACGTTAGCACCCACTGTGTGTCTGCCGGATAGTACTTCTCGGTATTCGGAGTTTGGTTAGGATCAGTAAGGCGGTAAGCCCCCATAGCCCATCCAGTGCTCTACCCCCGAGAGTATTCATCCGACGCTCTACCTAAATAGATTTCGCGGAGAACCAGCTATTTCCGAGTTTGATTGGCCTTTCACCCCTAGCCACAGCTCATCCCCGACTTTTTCAACAGGCGTGGGTTCGGTCCTCCAGTGCGTGTTACCGCACCTTCAACCTGGCCATGGCTAGATCACTCGGTTTCGGGTCTAATCCAACGAACTAGGGCGCCCTATTCAGACTCGCTTTCGCTACGCCTACACCTACCGGCTTAAGCTTGCTCGTTAAATTAAGTCGCTGACCCATTATACAAAAGGTACGCTGTCAGGCTTGCGCCCTCCAACTGTTTGTAGGCATCCGGTTTCAGGAACTGTTTCACTCCCCTCGTCGGGGTACTTTTCACCTTTCCCTCACGGTACTTGTTCGCTATCGGTCGACAAGGAGTACTTAGGCTTGGAGGGTGGTCCCCCCACGTTCAGACAGGATTTCACGTGTCCCGCCCTACTCGAGGACTTGCATAATTTCTACCCGTACGGGGCTATCACCCACTAATGCCCGACTTTCCAGACGGTTCCGGTTCTTAAATGCAAGCCACTGGCCTGGTCCGCGTTCGCTCGCCACTACTAGCGGAGTCTCGGTTGATGTCCTTTCCTCCGGGTACTTAGATGTTTCAGTTCCCCGGGTTTGCTCCCTTGCGGGTACTCCATACGGAGTGGGTTTCCCCATTCGGAAATCCACGGATCAAAGCTTATTCGCAGCTCCCCATGGCTTATCGCAGCGTATCACGTCCTTCATCGCCTCTTGTCGCCAAGGCATCCACCGAATGCCCTTAAGACACTTGATCACTCTCATTATCAATGCTCATCTCATGCTTGCAAATCCACCAGACCCAACCCTGAGTACCTTTAACACTCAAGACCAACCTGGCTTCAAAACAAACTGATCATCAATAATATAAGACCAGTTTCACGAGATCTTTCTGACAGCCATGCGGTCACGCTGGCCCTCTACTTGATCGT